>JAKAJA010000213.1 GCA_021814085.1 Acidobacteriota bacterium
CCATGCCTTTCCTGCGATGTCCCCTCACCTCCGACCACAAGATCCTGCTGGACATCGTGGCGGACCTCAAGGCCGTCAACCGGCAGGAGATAGACGGCACCGCCATCGGGGATGCCCTCGTGGCGGCGGGCAAACGCCTGCTCAGCGCCCCCGAGAAGAGCCGCGTGGTCATCCTCCTCACGGACGGCGAGAACAACAGGGGCCAGTTCGAGCCCCTCCAGGCCGCGCAGCTCTTGGCCTCCCACAAGATCCGCGTGGACGTGGTGGGTATAGGGAGCACGGGCGTGGTGCCCTACCCCGTCATGGACGCCAACGGGAACCGGACCTACCAGTACGTGCACATAGGGTTCAACGAGGCTTCTCTCCAGGCCCTCTCCAAGGCCACGGACGGGGTCTACTACAATGCTACCGACACCCTGGGACTCGCGCGGGTGTTCGACGCCATCGACAAGCTCGAGCGAAGCAAGGTCAGTTCCACGGCCTTCGTGCGCTACCGGGACTACTTCTTGTGGCCCACCGGTCTTGCGCTGATCCTGCTTTTGACGGAGGGGTTCTGGCGGTTCGGGCCGGGGAGGGTCCTCCCATGACGCCCTTCACCAACGGCCCCGGGACCTGGGTTCTCCTCGTCGTCCCCGCCCTCGCCCTCTTTGCCCTCGCCATGCGCTGGAGGCACCGCCGGGATATGGCCAAATGGGGAGGTGCGGACAACATCCGCAGCCTGAGCATCCTCCCGCCATCCGAACTGGACCTCATCCGGAGCGCCTGCCTCTGGGGCGCCCTGGTCCTGGCGGCCGTGGCCTTCGCCCGGCCCCAGTGGGGCGAAGTGGCGGAGACCATTCAGAAGTCGGGACTCGATGTGGTGATCCTCCTCGACACAAGCCGGAGCATGGCCGTAAAGGACACCCTCCCGTCCCGGCTCGAGCGGGCCAAGCTCGAGGTCAAGTCATTTCTCGCCGCGGTGGAAGGCGACCGCGTGGGGTTGGTGGACTTCGCCGGAGTACCTGTCACCCTGTCCCCGCTCACGGAGGACTCGGGGGCCATCGGCATGCTTCTGGACATCTCCGACCCGGACCTCATCCCCGCCCAAGGCACCGACGTGGGCAAGGGGATCGCGGAAGCCATCCGCCTCTTCCCCCAACCCCACGACAGGGACCAGGTCATCCTCCTCTTCTCCGACGGAGAGGATCAGGGCAAGGATGCTCTGGCGGCCGCCAGGGTGGCTGCGGGTTTAGGCATACGGATTTTCTCGGTGGGTGTGGGCACCGAGGCCGGTGGAACAGTTCCCGGCTTGTCGGGCCAGCCCATGGTTGACCCCACTACCGGTAGTACGGCCGTTTCAAGGTTGGACGAGAAGAGCCTCAGCCAAGTATCCAGCATCACGGACGGGCGCTATTGGACCCTCGCGGGAGCAGGCAGCGTAGTGCCCCAAATGATGGAGGAGATGGGACGGCTGAAGCGCAAGGAGTACGCTTCCCGCTCCCAGGCCATGAGGCAGGACCAGTACGCGTGGTTTCTCGTCCCGGCGCTCATGCTGCTCCTCCTGGCCCTCGTCCTGCCCGACAGGCGGCGGGTCCCCGCCTCCGGCCCGGCGTCCAGAGCGGATTCGAAGGAGCGCGCTCAGGCGGTTGTCGCCCTCGCGGCCTTCCTGGCCCTGGCATCCTTTCCGGCAAAGGCCCAGTCGGTTCATACTCTCTCCGAAACGGCCCGGGCAGACTACCTGGCGGCACGATACGAAAGCGCCCTGACCTCCTACCAGCGTGCCTTGCAGCAAGCCTCCGCTCCCCCTTTGAAATCACGCCTCCACTTCAACATCGGCACCTGCATGCTGGCGCTCCAGCGCTCCCAAGAAGCCAAGGACGAACTCTCCCTGGCCCTCGCGGGAGCGGAGCCATTGGTCAGGCGCCGAGCCCTCTACAACCTCGCGCAAGCCTTTTACGCTGGGGGAGACAGGGAAAGGGCCCTGGCCAGCCTTCGGACACTCCTTATTGATGGACCCGAGGACCGCGACGCACAACTCCTTTACGAATGGATCCTGCGGCAGAAGCCCCCGGACCAACCGCCGCCCCAGAAGCCGCCAAACCCGCCACCACAACCGCCCCCTCCGGACGTTCTGGAACAGTTGCCCATGCCGCCCCCTAAGGAATTGCAGAACGAGATGCGCCCTCCAGAGCCTCCCGTTCCAGGTATGAAGCCCTGGTAACCTTTACATAAAGCAACGGATAATCAGCCTTAGGCCTAATTCATAAAGATGGAGAGTTCGTCGTGCATCACGGCGGGTTGGCAGGGCTTGACTTTTTTCATCACAATGGATATTATCATGTCTTGAGGTGATTCATGGTCTCTCAGACTGGCAAATATGCTCTTCGCATACTCGGTTACCTGGCGGATCACCCTGGGCAATGGGTGCAGGGAAGCCAGATCGCTTCCGAAACGGGCATCCCCGCCAATTATCTCTCTAAAATCATGAACCAATTGAGGAAGCGGGGGTTCATCCTCAGCCAGAAGGGCTGGGGCGGCGGCTTCCTGTTGAGAGAGGAGGCCCGCCTCGTGCCCATCGCTGAAGTCCTCACCCTGTTTGACGGGGTCAGGGACGACAAGGAGTGCCTCTTCGGCATCCGCAAGTGCGACGCCGAGAACCCCTGCCCTCTCCACGCGCACTGGGAGAAAGTACAGGACAGCTATAGATTGATGCTCTGTTCGACAACCATTGCCGATCTGCGAACGGTCAAGCCCAGCGGGACATGATTTTTTTTGAGTTACTTAATGGACTTATTCATCCTTTTATCTGTTCTAACTAATGGAGGCCCCAATGGACCGCGCGATTGAAACCCTTATGAATGAGCACCGCGTCATCGAACAGGTTCTCGGTTCCCTGGAGACGTTCGCCATCAATCTGCGCAATCATGCGGATGGAGATAGGGAGATGGTGAAGGATTACGGCGATTTCTTCCGCAATTTCGCCGACCGGTGTCACCATGGCAAGGAGGAGGATCGCCTCTTCGTCAAGATGAATGCTTACGGCTTCCCCGCGGAGTATGGCCCCATCGCCGTCATGCTCGCTGACCACGTGGAAGGCCGGAAACACGTGGGGGCTCTCGTGGACGTGGGCTCGGGCAGCGGGCCCCTGACCGCGGAAGAGCGCGAGGCCGTCATCTCCCACGCCCTTGCCTACGTTCCTCTCCTCCTCGGACACATCATGAAAGAGGACAACATCCTCTACCCCATGGCACTCCAGGCTGTCCCGGCGGCGGAGATGGAAGCCCTGGCGGACGATTTCGAGGCCTTCGAAAAGGGGGTCATGGGCGACGGCGAGCACGAGCGGTTCCACGCCCTTGCGGAGAATCTGATCGAGGCCTATCCTCCCGACCCGGCGCGCATGGCCGCGGGGGCCGCCTGCACGGGTTGCCCGGGGCACATGTAGCCCTTCTATTCTTTCCTTATTCCAAACCGTTCCTCAGGGAGGTGTTTCATGTCCGAGTCCAAGCGGCGCGACGACAGCCCGCTCTCGCCTTGGTGGCGCCAGGCCGCCATTCTCGTGATGGTGGTGGGGTTCTCCATCCTGTCCTTCATGACCGTCCAAACATACAAGCACGCCCCTCCCATACCCGAGGTGATTAAAGACTCTTCGGGCGCCACGGTCATGACCGGCTCCGACATCCTGAAGGGGCAGGAGGTGTTCCTCAAATACGCCCTCATGGAGCACGGCACCCTGTGGGGCCACGGCGCCTACCTCGGCCCGGACTACAGCGCCGAATACCTGCACCGCCTCTGCGAAATCTCGCGCGATACGGTCGCCGGAGAGCGCTTCGGGAAGACTTTTGCCGAGCTGTCCCCTTCCGAACAGGGAGCCGTGTCGGCTCAGGTGAAAGCGGACCTCAAGCGGAATCGCTACGATGAAACCAGCAAGACTCTGGTGCTGACTTCCGGTGAGGTGGCCAGCTACCAGGTGCAGCAGAAGGAGTGGGGCGACTATTTCACCAAGAAGGACGCGGCCCCCGGCCTGCCGGAAAACTACATCAAGAACCCTGCTGACACGAAGGCCCTCACGGCCTATTTCAGCTGGGCCGCCTGGGCGGCTTCCACCAGGCGTCCGGGCCTCGATTACACCTATACCAACAACTTCCCCTATGAACCCCTCGCGGGCAACAAGCCCAGCACTCAGGCCTACGTTTGGAGCGCCGTGAGCCTCGTGTTCCTCCTGAGCGGCCTCGGCCTGATCCTCTTCGTGTTCGGGAGGTTCGATTACCTGGGATGGGGAGGGGCACGACCCGAGACGGCCGTGCACCTGACGCCTCCCGCCAAGCTCAACCTCACGCCCAGCCAGTGGGCGACGGGGGCCTACTTCGCCGTAGTGGCCCTCCTGTTCCTCCTCCAGACCTTCGCGGGAGGCGGGCTGGCCCACTACCGGGTCGAACCGGGCGCCTTCTACGGCATGGATATCGCCCGCATTCTGCCCTACAACCTCTTGCGCACGTGGCACCTTCAGCTCGCCGTGTTCTGGATCGCCACGGCGTGGGTCGGAGGAGGGCTCTTCCTG
>JAKAJA010000214.1 GCA_021814085.1 Acidobacteriota bacterium
TCCACCCATTCCGTCTCGTCTCTCAGAGTAATGCAAGGCACCTTCAACCAGTAGGCCTCTTTTTGCATACCCCTAGAATCAGTGAGAATCATTCGCGCTGATCGTTCGAGGGCGATCATATCAAAATACCCCACAGGATCGATGATTTTGAGTGAAGAGTGCGGAGTGAGGAGTGAAAAGCAAAAAGTGAAAAGCACGGGCAATCGATCCTGCTATTCCAGGCTCAAGGCGTATTCCGTCGCCATCGTTCCGTGGCCCCGCGCCTGTTGTTCCACCGCTCCCCCGCTCCTCCGCTCCCCCGTTCTCGTCGGGAGCGGCATGGCTCCATGCGCTAAACCCGGCTCCCGAAGAAGAGAGGCGGGCGTGGTATTCATCTGGGTCCTGGTTAGCTTTTTCGTCCTCGCGGTGTTCCTCATGGCCGCCGTCCAGCCTGCCTCCATCATGATCCGCAGGGAGAACGAGAAGGATCTCGTCTACAGGGGCGAGCAGTACGTGGAGGCCATACGCCTCTACCAATCGGAACACGGCGGTGCATTTCCCACGCAGCTCGAGCAGCTCATCAAGGAGGGCCCCAAGCGCCGCAGGTACATCCGCCAGCTCTACAGGAACCCCTTCGACCCCGACGGGAAGTGGCTCCTCCTTGGTCCGGGTACCACCGTCGTCACCATGGGCGAGGACGGGAAGCCGATCTACAAATCCGGCCCGGGGCAGCCCGGGACGCCGAACGGCCTTCCTGCTCAGCCGGCCACGCCGACGCCCCAGCCGAACGCCCCTCGAACCCCCGGCCAGGGAGCCATAGTGAATACGCCGCCGGCCGGGGTGGGGGAGGTGCTCCCCTTCCGAATTGGCAGCCAGGAGGGCCAGCCCATCCTTGGCGTCTTCTGCAACAGGCACGAGAAGGCCTTCCAGGAGCTAAGGGGAAAGAACTACTATGATCAGTGGTTCTTTTCGCCCCTCGTGATGCCTCCCCCGGCGGCTCCAAACGCCAGGCCGCAGGTCCAGCTGCCGCAGGGCACCCAGCCTCCCCAAACGAAGTGATGGCGGGCCCGCGGCAATAGTCCCCCCATTTCCCGGGTTACAATGGCATTGGCCATCGCGAGAGCGCGGGCGGGTGAGTGACCGCATAGGGGGGGCCGTCTTGAATCCGGGCGTCAAATCCATCCTGAGGGAGTTCTGGCGCCACCGCGGGAAGGTGGTGCTGGGGCTCGTTTGCCTCCTCGTGGTGGACGCGGCCCAACTCACCATCCCACTCGTGGTGAAGGCCGTCGTGGACCGGCTGGCGGACGCGTCGGCCGCCGTGCCCTGGATCGCCGAGCAGGCGCTGGTGCTCGTGGGGCTCGCCTGCGTGGTGGCGCTCTTCCGTTTTGCCTGGCGCCACTTCTTCTTTTCCGCGTCCCGCCTCGTGGAGCTGGACCTCAGGAACCGCATCCTGGACCACGTCATGGGCCTCTCCGCGCGGTATTTCACGGGGACGCGGACGGGCGAGGTCATGGCACTCGCCACGAACGACGTGGAGAGCGTTCGTCAGGCCATCGCCATGGGTTTCGTGGCGGGGTTCGACGCGTCCATCTACGCCCTCGTGGCCATCGCGGCCATGCTTTGGCTCGACCCCGTCCTCGCCCTGTGGACCATTCTGCCCCTGCCCTTCCTTGCCCTCCTCATGGCCGCGTCCCTCAAGGCAATCTACGACCGCTGGGACCGCGTTCAGGCTTCCTACGAGAACCTAACGGAGAAAGTGCGGGAATCGGTCGCGGGGATCCGCATCCTCAGGGCATACGCCCAGGAGGAGGGGGACTCGGCCGAATTCCATCGCCTCAACCGGGACTACTACGGCAAGTACATGAGGTACGTCGCCATCGACGCGTGCTTCCACCCGGCCATCCTCCTCCTGGCTGGGACCTGCGTGGCCATCCTGCTCGGGGTCGGCGGGGCGAGGGTCATGGAGGGGCGCACGAGCATCGGCGCCTTCGTGGCCTTCGCCTCCTACCTGGGGATGCTCACGTGGCCCATGATCGCCGCGGGCTGGATGCTGAGCCTGGTGCAGAGGGCGGCCGCCTCCATGGACCGCATTAACACGCTCCTCGGCCTCCGCGACCTCGAGGACGATCGGCCGGCACCCGGGGGGGCGAGGCTGCAGGGGGCCATCGAAGCGAAAGGCCTCACCTTTGCCTACCCGGGGCAAGAGGAACCGGCCCTCAAGGTTCTAAATTTTTCCGTTCCCGCGGGAACGGGCCTGGGAGTGGTGGGTGAGATTGCCTCCGGAAAGAGCACGGTGGCCCAGCTCTTGTGCAGGATGTACGACCCGCCCCCCGGGACGGTCTTCTTGGACGGTCATGACTTATTGGACCTGCCCGCGGCTTTCGTTCGGGAGCAGATTGCCTATGTGCCCCAGGAGCCTTTCCTCTTCAGCGACACGGTGGCTGAAAACCTGAGGCTGGGAAAGCCCGGAGCTACTCCGGCGGAGATGGAGGAGGCGTGCGGAATGGCGGCCCTCCACGAGGAGATCTCGGCCTTGCCCAAGGGATACGAAACGCTCCTGGGGGAGCGTGGGGTCACCCTTTCGGGAGGGCAAAAACAGAGGCTCTGCCTGGCGAGGGCCCTCCTCAAGCCCGCCCCCATCCTCCTCCTGGACGACACCCTCTCGGCCGTGGACGCGGAGACGGAGCGGGCCATCCTCGCGGCCCTCAGGGCGGCCGCGGGGCAGAGGACGACGATCGTCATCAGCCACCGGGCAAGCGCCGTGCGGGATCTGTCCCGCATCCTCTGCCTGCAGAGGGGCCGCGTCATCCAGAGCGGAACCCACGAAGAGCTCGTTCGGACGCCGGGCTTCTACAAGCTCATGGTCGAACTGCAGGAGATGGAAAAGTGATAGAGCCGGAGAGCCAGGGAGCCAGAGAGCCGGCGAGAAAGAGGAAAAGGACCCTCGGACCCTGAGGGCGGAGCCGCATGGCGATCAAGCGCGAGGAGGAAAAACTCGGGACCTTCACCCTCTTCAGGCACTTTCTGCGCCTGATGGGGTTCGTGCGGGGGCAGCGCTGGCTCCTCGCGGTCTGCGTGGTGGGTTCCATGCTGGAGGCGGGGATCGAGCTGTCCCTGCCCCTCCTCATGCGCCGGGGTATCGACGGTTACGTCATGCCGCCCTACTCCAAAGTCATCCCCAAGGATCCCAAGGACAGAAGGTTCTTGTCCCTGCCCGGGGGAATCCAGACCCCTGACGGGGAGGCTGTTTTCCTGCCCATGGCCAGCCTCTCCCGCGCGGACAGGGCCGAGGTCGAGGCCAGGCACCTGGCGGGGAAGGACACGTACTACGAGGTCCCTTCCTCAGAGGTTAGGGATGGGGTGAAGGCGACGGAGGGGAGGGGTGCGACCTCCTTCCTCACTGGCCCGGAAGTCCGCAAGCTCCCTCCCGGCCAGCGTTCCGCTCTCCTCGAGCCGCAGCGCAGGGGCCTGGGCTCCCTGGCCGTGGGCTACGTCCTCCTCCTCGTTCTCAACTTCGGGCTGGCCTACTCCGTCACCTACGGGCTGAACGCCCTGGGCGAGAAGTCCGTCGTCATCATGAGGGACCAGCTCTTCAGGCAACTTCACCGGCTGCCCATCAAGTATTTCGACGAGAACCCCGTGGGCCGCCTCGTGACGCGCCTCACCAACGATACGGCCACGCTGTCGGAGCTGTTCACCTCGGTCATCGCCACGGCCGTGAGCGACGTGGTCCTCTTCTTCGGCATCCTCGTTGTCCTCTTCTCCCTCGATGCCCGGCTGACCCTATGCCTTCTGACCCTGGCTCCGCCGCTCATGGGCCTGGCGCTGTGGTTCAAGGCCTCGTCCCAGAAGATCTACCGCGTGATCCGTGTCCAGCTCGCCAAGATCAACACTTTTCTCCAGGAGACCGTCCAGGGCATGGCGGTGGTCAAGGCGTTTACCGCGCAGCGGCGCATGTCCGGTCGGTTCGCGGACCTGGGCCAGGAGTACTACGCGACGCAGATGAAGCTCATCTACGTCTTCGCGATATTCAGGCCCGTCATCGATGCCTTCGCCACCTCCGCCGTCGCGCTCCTTGTGTGGTATGGCGGGGGACAGGCCCTGCGTGGGCAGGTGAGCCTGGGGACCCTCGTGGCATTCCTCATCTACCTCAAGATGCTCTTCATGCCCCTCCAGGACCTCGCGGAGAAGTTCAACATCGTCCAGAGCAGCGTCGTGGCGAGCGAACGCCTCTTCAAGATCATCGACACTCCCCCCGAAGACCCCGGCCAGGGGCGGCTCCCAGAGAATCCGTGTGGCAACGTGGTGTTCGACAAAGTGAGTTTCGCCTACGAGGAGGGACAGCCCGTTTTGGACGAGGTCTCCTTCGAAGTGCCCTGCGGGGAAACCATGGCCATCGTGGGGCCGACGGGCTCGGGCAAGACCACGATTACCTCGCTCCTCCTAAGGTTCTACGATCTCCGGCCCGGAAACGGCCGCATCCTCGTGGATGGCGTACCTCTGGACGAGTGGGACGTGCGCGAGCTCAGAAGGCGGTTCTCCTTCGTCCAGCAGGAC
>JAKAJA010000215.1 GCA_021814085.1 Acidobacteriota bacterium
CTGGGCACCCTCATCGCATGGGCGACGGGGATCGCCCCCGGTGCTGTGGCCCCCTCCGGCGCGGGCTTTTACCCGCCCGTCCCCGTTGTCGGGGAGCTCCTGGGGACTTTCGTGTCTGGTTCATGGTGGGGGTATATCTCGGTCATCCTCCCCATGGGACTCTTCACCCTCGTGGGCTCGCTCCAGAACATCGAATCGGCGGAGGCCGCGGGGGACAGCTACCCCACCGCTCCCTCCCTGGCCGTGAACGGCATCGGCACCGTGGCCGCGGCGTGCTTCGGCTCCTGCTTCCCAACCACCCTCTACATCGGGCACCCGGGCTGGAAGTCCCTCGGGGCGAGGACGGGCTACAGCGTGCTCAACGGCGCCTTCTTCACCGTGGTGTGCCTCACGGGGACCTTTTCCTACATCGCCTGGGCCGTGCCCGTGGACGCGGGGATGGCCATCGTCCTGTGGATCGGCATGGTCATCGCGGCGCAGGCCTTCTCCGCCACCCCGCGGGAGCACGCCCCCGCGGTGGTCATGGGGCTCTTCCCGGCCCTTGCGGCGTGGGGGGCCATGATGGCCAAGAACGGCCTGAGGGCCGCGGGGATGGGGACTCCCGAACGGCCCTTCACGGAGGGCCTCATCCAGGCCTTTCAGGGATCGGACACGTGGATCTCCGGGGCCTTCGCCCTGGAGCAGGGGTTCATCTTCAGCGCCATGATCCTGGCCGCCGCCACCGTGGCCGTCATCGAGAGGAAGTTCACCCAGGCCTCTCTCTGGTGCCTGGCCGGGGCGGTCCTGTCGGCCCTGGGTCTCATGCACTCCTACCGATGGACCGCGGGGGACACGGCCTTTTCCCTCTCCCCGGCCTGGCCCTGGGCCGCGGGGTACGCGATTATGGCGGCCGTCTTCCTCTCCGCGAGGTGGATCACCGTTGAGGCGGAGGCGATGGAGTAAACGAGGCAACGAGACAACGAGCCAACGAGCCAACGAAAGAAAAATGAGGACAAGGGGAATGAAAACGAGAAACCTGATTGCTCTTGGGGCCTCCCTGTTCATGCTTGCCGTTGCCGCTCTCGCGGCCGACGACCCCGCGCCCCAGGCACCCGTCACGACGCCGGAGCGGACCAACTACACCGCCACCTCCACCGTGGCGGAGGTCCAGTCTTTCTTTGAGACCCTCTGCGCGCAGCACTCCGGCAAGGTGGTCCTCTCGCAATTGGGCCGATCCGCCGAGGGGCGCCCCATCCCCCTCGTGATTCTCGGGGACCCCGCCCCCGCGGCACCCCAGGACAACACCCGTCCAGTCCTCCTCATCGTGGCCAACATCCACGGAGGCGAGGTGGAGGGGAAGGAGGCCCTCCAAATGTTCGCGCGGGACCTCCTGGCCCGGGACCCCCAGGGCATCCTCAAGCGCTTCACCCTCCTCCTCGTCCCCGTTTTCAACGTGGACGGGAACGAAAAGATAGGTCCCGAGAACCGTCCCTACCAGAAGGTCCTGCAGGGGGTGGGCCTGAGGACCAACGGCCAGAACCTCGACCTGAACCGGGACTTCGTCAAGCTGGAGACCCCCGAGGTGCGTGCCCTGGTGGGGCTCTTCGACCGCTGGAACCCCTTCGTGGTTGCGGACCTGCACACCACCAACGGCTCCTACCACGAGGAGCCCCTCACGTGGATCTGGGGCAAGCACCCCGCGGGGAACCCGGCCATCGACGCGGCCATGCACGACGAGGTCTTCCCGTGGATGAAGGCCTACGTCGAGGCGCACTTCAACATGGACACATTGCCCTACGGGGACTTCGACGACGACCTCAAGCCGACCCGGTGGGTGAACTTCCCGCCGAGCCTGCGAATCGGCGTGGACTACTTCAGCACGCGGTGCGCTTACGCACTGCTGGATGAGAACTACGCCTACGCGGACTTCCCCACCCGCGTGACCGCGAGCTACGCCTTCCTCGACGCCCTCCTGGCCTACACGGCCACCCACGCCGACGCCATGCTCGCCAACGCGGGCGCCTGCCGCACGTCGGGCCAGCCCCGGCTCTACACCGAGGTGAAGACGGTCCCCTATCCCGAGATGCTGACCATCAAGGCCTACCGCGCGGAGAAGGACGAGAAGGGCGAGGTCCACGGGACGAAAGAGCGCATGGACGTGACGGTGACCTACCTGGGCAACGTGACGGCCAAGGCGGGGCCCGTACTCACGGGGGCCTACCTCTTTCCGCCGGGCCTCGAGGCCGTGAAGAACACCCTCCTTGCCCACGGAGCGCGCCTCTATCGCGTGATCGCGCCCGCCAAGGCGACGGTGCGACGCTTCCTCGTGGAGTCCCTCACGTACGGCGATCGTCCAAACCAGGGACACGTGCCCCTGAAGGAGATCAAGGGGCATTGGGAGACGGTTAAGATCCAAGTGGCGGGGTGGTATGCCGTGCCGCTGGACGGGGGCCAGAAGATGCGGGCCGTCCTACCCACGATCTTGGAGCCCGAGAGCGAGGACGGCCTCGTGCGTTCTGGCGCCTTCGACGCGGCACTCTATCCCAACCAGTGGTCCAGGGAAACGGGGCCCTACCCCGTCGTCCGGGTTCCCGACACCGCGGGCTTCGTCATGGAGCTCGTGAAGGACTAGGGACGGGAGCGGGAAGCGGGGAGCGGGGAGCAGGGAGATCCTCTCCCCCTACGCCCAGTCCCGCAGTCCCCTAGTCCCCTAGTTCCGAGCCTAAGCCTCGACGGTGCACCGCTCGATGACGACGTCCTTCACGGGGCGGTCGCCGGCGCCTTTGTCGCACTTGGCGATCTTCTCCACCACGTCCATGCCGGCCACCACTTCGCCGAAGATGGTGTGCTTGTCCGTGAGCCAGTCGGTGGGAGCGAGGGTGATGAAGAACTGGCTGCCGTTGGTGGAGGGCCCGGCGTTGGCCATGGCCAGGAGCCCCTTCCGGTCGAAGCTCAGGCCGTTGCGCACCTCGTCCTCGAAGGTCTTGCCCCAGATGGACTTGCCACCCCGGCCCGTGCCCGTGGGGTCGCCCCCCTGGATCATGAAGCGGTCGATGACGCGGTGAAAGATGACCTTGTCGTAGAAGCCGTTCTTGGCGTGGGTGGAGAAGTTCTCGCAGGCCTTGGGGGCCTTGTCGTCGTAAAGCTTGAGGGCGATGTCTCCGTTGTTCGTATGCAGCGTGACCTTGCTCATGGGGTCTCCTTATCCTGTGGCCCCTATCCTACCACCGACCTCCGCTCCGGTCGTGCTATCGTGGGCGTCTCGCTCGTGAGGTGCCCATGGACGACGCGTCGAAAAAAGCTCTGGCCAAGCTGAAGAAGGATCCTCGGCTGAAGCCGATCATCCTGAAGGTGGGCCCCCCGACCTTCCACGAGTACACCCGGGAGAACCTCCTGTCGAACCTCCTGGGGGCCATCGTGAGCCAGCAGCTCTCGGGCAAGGTGGCCGAGGTCATCTACGGGCGCCTCGAAAAGCTCGGCGGGAAGGGTTTCCCCAACCCGAAAACGCTCCTGAAGCATTCGGACGAAGAGCTGAGGGCCGTGGGGCTCTCCCGCGCCAAGATGGCCTCCATCCGGGACCTGGCCGGCGCCGTCCACACCGGACGCCTCGATCTGGACGCCCTGGATCGCATGTCCGACGCGGAGGTGGAGGCGGTCCTCGTGGGCATCAAGGGCATCGGTCCCTGGACGGCCCACATGGCCCTCATCTTCACCCTTCGCCGGCCCGATGTCTGGCCCGCGGCGGACCTGGGGGTCCGGAAGGCCCTCCAGGTGGTCCTCGACCTCCCCGCCCTCCCCACGGCCAGGGAGGCGGAGGCCATGGGCGACCCCTGGAAGCCCTACCGAAGCTACGCCTGCTGGTACCTGTGGCAATTGCTGGACGGGAAGTGATCGAGTGAACGAGTCAACGAGCCAACGAGGGAACGAGAACCCCCAAGAGACGACAGCAGGGTGTTTTCCTTGCGTTGACTCGTTGGCTCTTTGGCTCGTTGGCTCATTCACCCGAAGGCACCTAACTCCCTTGTTCGCCTTGACCTACGGCCTGGCCCTGGGCTATGATAAACGACTGTGGCGGTGTAGCTCAGGTGGTTAGAGCAAACGGCTCATATCCGTTGTGTCCGGGGTTCGACTCCCTGCACCGCCACCACCCCCTTCTCAAGCGGTTCAGGATGGACCTGAAGGCCCTTCCCTTCAGGGATGGCCACCGGGTCCTCGTGGCCGTTTCCGGGGGCGGTGATTCCCTGGGCCTCCTGGCCCTCCTCCTCTCGGCGCGGCCGAGACCGGACCTCCTCCTGGGAGTGGCCCACGTGCACCACAATCTCCGGGGCGAGGAGGCGGACCGGGACGAATCGGCCGTGAAGGATCTGGCCAAGGCCCTGGCCCTGCCCTTCCTCAGGGCCCGCCTGAAGGGGAAGCCGGAGCGCGGGGAGAGCACCGAGGCCTGGGCGAGGGAGGGCAGGTATGCGGCACTAGAAGCCCTGCGCGCCAAGGGAGGCTGGGACTTTGTGGCCACGGCCCACTCCCTGGACGACCAGGCC
>JAKAJA010000216.1 GCA_021814085.1 Acidobacteriota bacterium
GATCGCCCTCCAGGAGCAGAAGACGCGGGGGACCCGCTTCGGATCCACCCTCTTGGCCCTCCATTTCGTGGACGAGAATGTCCTCACGGCCTTCCTGGCGAGGCAACTCGACATCCCCTGCGTGTCGCTGTCCAACCTCGAGATCCAGCCGCGCCTCTTCGATGCCTTGCCCAAGGATGTGGCCCTCAAGTACCGCGTCCTGCCCGTCCGTGAGGAGGGCGGAAAGCTCCACCTGGCCATGTGCGACCCCATGGACTGGGAGACCATCGAAGCCGTCGAGAAGGTCTCGGGCCTGGCCGTGGCGCCCATGGTGGCCCCCGAATCAAGCATCCTGGAGTCCATCGAGCGGCACTACCCGGCCCCGGAAGGCACGCGAAAGAGCATTGAGGAGGCGGGCGCCGGCGCCTTCCCGGACCTCATCCGGGAGATTGAGGAGATGGACGTGTTCGGGCGCCATTTTAGAAAGTTGGAGGACCGGCTGGAACGCCTGGAGGGCGCCGTGGCGCGCATCGAAGGCCTCCTTACGCGGGTGCGGGGCGAAGGCGACGAGTAGCCGGAACCGCACTTTGGGATTTGCGATCTGGCCGGTTACCGCCGGCCTTTTCTTGTGGTGTCGAGACATGCATGGAACCGAGGAGGCCGCTATGTGGTGGGGACTTCCGGATCGCCATCCTCGGCATGCTTGGCGGCCCAGAGTTCGCTGATCGTGCGCTGGGCTTCCTCATAGAGGGAAGCGTTCACGAGGACCATCGTGCACTGCCTGGCGAAAATCTCGAAGATGTCCATGTTCTCTGGCCCGAACGCGTTAGGATCATCGCTGTAGAGGGTCACGGCCCCCCGCACCTCGTCGCCGTTGATCAGCGGCAGAGCGCATACGGATCGGTATCCGCGCTTGAGGGCGGCCTGCCTCCAGGGGGCGAAGGCGGGGTCATCAACGGACATCACCTGGGGGAGGCGGGTCGTGATGGATCGGCCCGTGGGACCCATGGCCCTGTGGGAGAGATCCCACGTCACCTTCACCTGGGCCGTGTAGCCTTCGTCCCGTCCGGCGGACACAAGCGGGGTCAGCTCGGTGGTCTCCGGGACCACCAGGCCTATCCATGCCATGGTTGCGCCGAAGGCTCGAACGGCGGCTTCGCAGATGGCCTTCGTCGCCGTAGCCGTGTCGCGGAAGCTCGCCATGGCCTCGGCGGAGGCGGCCACTGAAAGGAGCTGGCGGTGCCGGAGGGCGAGCTCGTCCAGGGTGCGCTTGCGCTCCGTTATATCGCGCACGACGGCCCACATGAAGAGGGGTGTGCCATCCTCGTCCCTTTCCGCCTGGGCTCTGACCTCTATGGGTACTAGGGAGCCGTCCTTTCGCCTGTATTCCTTCTCATACAGAACCGAGGCGCCCGAGGGCAGGATTTCCTCTTCGAGGTGGCGCCGCTCCATCTCGTGCCACTTCTCCGGAGTGAGGTCCATATAGGTGAGGAGGACCAGCTCTTCCCTGGAGTAGCCCGTGAGGGTGCAGAAGGCCTCGTTGCATCCGGTGATGCGCCCCTCCAGGGTGACGACGACGAACCCGTCCCGCATGCCCTCGTAAAGTCTCCTGTATTTCACTTCGGAAGCTCTAAGGGCCTCTTCCGCCATCTTCAGATCCGTGATGTCCGTGCCGATGGACAGGATTCCCGCAAAGGCGCCGTGCTCGTCCACCATGGGCCGGTTGCTCCAGGCCACCCAGACGCGCCGCCCGTCCTTCGTCATGTTCTCGTTGATATTGGACGCGTAGCGGTTCACGTCGCCCGCGATATCGCGAATCATGGCTTCAAGGTCGCGTCCCGCCGTATCGGTTCTCGGAACTACCGTGTCGAGGAGGCTGGCCCCCAGCGCCTCGTCGCGCGTGAAACCGAAAAACTCGGTGGCGTAATCATTCCAAAAGGTAATCGTCAGGTCCGGATCGAACTGGAGTATGATGGCCCGGGCGTTCTCCACGAGGGCACGATGCTGTTCGAGCCTCGCCCGCAGGGCCTCCTCGGCGAGCCACCGTTCGGTCATATCGTGGAACATGACGAACACCTTGCCGCCCACGGGGACCCCGAATATCCACATGGTCTTGACGGTCCCGTCCTTGCAGGTGACCCGGTACTCGCGACCCTCGACCTCCCTGTTCTCGGCGATGGCCCTTTCCACCAAGCCCGTATAGGTGGAAATGACTTCTTTGCGGTACGCCTCGTCGGAGTAGGCCAGCGCCCACCAGCGGTCCATGGTGGGGATGTCCTCGGGAACGTACCCGAACGTCTCGATCGCCTTTCTGTTGATGTACTCGATGGTACCGTCGAGGGCGACCAGGGCCATGGAGATCGGGGACTTCTCGAGGATCGTTCTGAGGCGCCGCTCGTTCTCCGCCAGCGCATCGGCCGCTTTCTTGCGCTCGGTGATGTCCTGCACAATCGTCAGAAAGTGGGAGGTGTGGCCTCGGGCGTCCGGAACCGTCCGGACGGTGATCTCGCCCCACACCACCGCGCCGTCTTTGCGGAGGTAACGCTTCTGGAATTGCGCCACTTCGATTTCTCCCGAAGCGAGGGCATGGATCTTTGTCAGGCCGACCTCGCGGTCTTCAGGGTACGTGACGTCCTGGAAGGTCTTCTCCGCGAGCTCCTTCTCGGTGTATCCGAGGAAGCGGCAGTAGGCGTCGTTGCACCGGATGAACCGGCGGTCCAAGCCCACCATGGCCGACCCGACGGGGGAAAGGTCGAAGATCCGCCTGAACTTCTCCTCGCTCTGTTGCAGATCCGCCGCGGCCCGGGAGCGCTCGGCCACGTCCCGGAAGATTCCGAGGACGACCTTCTGGCCACTGATGTCGATGATACTGGCGCTGATCTCCACCGGTATGAGGCGCCCGTCACGGTGGCGGACGACGACGGGCTCCGACAGGCCCTTCCCACGGTCCACGTGGTCGGAGAAGATGCCGGCGTAGCGCTCCTGCTCCGCCTGGGGATGCAGCTGGGTCTGGTGCATGGCCCGGAGTTGCTCGATGGTCCGCCCGACCAACTCCTGCGCCCTGCGGTTGGCGTCCAGGATCATGCCCGTCTCCGCGTCGGCGATGAAGATGGCGTCGTTGGCCGAGTCCATGAGCGTCCTGTACTTCGTCTCGCTCTCGCGCAGCGCCGCTTCGCCTCTGCGGCGCGCCGTGATGTCCCGGACCGACTCGATTCCCCCAACGATGGCCCCCGTGGCGTCCCGCAGGGGCGAAGAGGTTATCTCGAAATATCGCCGGTCTCCGCCCTTATCGAGAGTCCGCTCCGCGGTATGGATGAGACCGTCCTGGAAAGATTTTGCTATCGGACATTCGTCGCAGACGCGCTCTCGGCACTCGTAGGCTTGGTAGCAGAACTTGCCCGTCTGGTCCCCCGTGAGGCCCCGCTGGACGTCGTTCTGGTAGATGACCCGCATGTCCAAATCCTGGATGCTGATGCCGTCGCCGATGCACGTGAGGATGGCTTCCGATTTGGCCACCTCGTCACCCAGCCGCCTCAGGGCCTGCCTCAGCTCTTCCTCCGCGGCGCGCCTCGCGCTGAGGTCCTCCATCATCCCCACCATGCGCTCCGCTCTGCCGTTGCCGTCCGCGATGAAGAACCCGTGGTCGTGGATGAACAGGTAGTGTCCGTCCCGATGTCGGAACCGGTACTCGGCGTCATAAGGCGTCATGCTCTTTTCGGAGACATCAAGGAGCCTCTCGGCCTCGGGGCGGTCATTGGCGTGGATTCGCTCGAGCCACTCGCCGATTCCGCCCATATCCTCCGTCGTGTAGCCGAGGACCTTTTCGAGGCTCCCGCTCCACAGGATACGGCCGGTGCCGATGGCGTACTCGTAGATGACCTGGCCGGAGGCGGCCGTGACCAGCTCGAACCGCTGTCGCCACCCGGCGATCTCCGCGGCGAGCCGGGCCTTCTCCGTCACGTCGGAGAACATGACCCCGACGGCATTGGCGGCCGTCTGGAAGGCGTGGACTTCGAAGGACCCCCGGATCCGGTCGTCCTCGTAGTCGAGCTGCCCCATTTGCCAGGGCGTGCCGTCCCTGCAGACCTGGCGGCATCGCTCGGGGAGCTGGGTTTCCGCCAAGCCCGGGAAAGCCTCCTCGATGGTCTTCCCGACCAGACGAGCGTGTTCGAATCCCAGCAGGCGATCCGCCGTCGGGTTGGCCCCCATGAAGACCAGCCTCCCATCGGGTTCGAGGCGGTAGGTGTGCATCCCTATGGGAGAGGCCTGGATGATGGCGCGAAACTTCTCCTCCGAGGCCTTCAGCTCTCTCTCGGCGGTGTGGCGCTCCGTCACGTTGCGAACCACCGCCACGGCCTGGCCATCGGATAGGGGCGCGATTCTGGCCTCATACAGGGTCTCTCCCTTTGGCATGGAGAGGCTGTACTCCGCGATGCAAGTCCTCCTTGTCGAGTTGGCCTCCAGGAGGGCGTTGTAGATGCTCCTCGCCGCGGCCGGCGGCAGAAGATCCTGGACCTTGCGCCCGAGGAT
>JAKAJA010000217.1 GCA_021814085.1 Acidobacteriota bacterium
AGGTCTTCGGAGGCGGACTCGGCCTGCCGGAGGCGCACTACCTGCCGCTCGCTCCACATGGGCAAGGTGTTGAGTTCCATCTGGAGGGCGCCGGGGTCCATGCCGGCCGCGGATAGGAGGGAAGCGCCGTCCGCTCCGCCCCACTGCAGCGACCAATCCTTGGCGCTGTCTTCTAGAAACCTGCTGTCACCGGCCCAGATCAGGAGGTTCTGGGGAAAGGGAGCCGGCCCCTTCCGTGCCTTGTTTTCATCACCCCTCATCGTTCGCAGCTCACTGGTGCTCCCCATTCAATCGCGGGTCCAAGGCGTCGCGGATCCCCTCGCCCACGAGATTGTACGACAGAACGGTGAGGAAGATGGCGGCCCCGGGAAATAGCCCGAGCCACCACTCGTCCCATGCCCTCGTCACAAGGTTCAGGATGTTTCCCCAGGAGGGGTCGGGAGGCTGGACCCCGACTCCCAGGAAGGATATGGCGGCTTCGAAGAGGACCGCGCCGGCCACCTCGAAAGAGGCGTTCACCAGCAGGGGGGTGAGGGCGTTGGGGAGGATGTGAGCGAGAGCCAGCCTCCATGGAGATGCCCCGAGAGCGAGGGACGCCGTCACGAAATCGGCCCCCTTGAGGCGCATGAACTCGGCCCTGGCGTAGCGGGCCATGCCCGTCCAGGAAGTCACGGCGATGACGAGGGTGATGGTCCAGATATTGAGATATTTCGGGTCCATCATGGCCACCACGGTGAGGATGAGGAAGAACGTGGGAAAACACGCCATGACTTCGATGGCACGGGAAAGGACGAATCTGTCGAGCCACCCTCCGGCATAGCCCGCCAGTGCGCCCACCGCCACCCCGATGAGGCCCGACAGCCCCACGGCCAGGAGGCCCACGAGAAGCGACACTTTGGCGCCGTGGAGCATGCGGCTCGCCACGTCGCGCCCGCTGTCGTCGCAGCCCAAGTAGTGCCTTGCCCCGACGGAGGGCGGGGCGTTCGTGTCCTCCAGGCGCTGCTGCAACGGGCCGTAGGGCACGGGCGGCAACAGAACCTCGCCCACCCTGGGGTCCGGAAGGGATTTGAGGTTGAGGAGCCAGTCCGGGTCCTTCTGCAACCGGAGGCTCACGGGATCTTTCCCGAGCACGAGCCCGAGGGGGAAGAGGTCCCGGAATGCCGTGAGATGGACGCGGCCGTCGAATCGGATGAAAAGGGGCTTATTGTTGGCCAATATGGGCGCGAAATAGGCCGCGAGACACAGAAGGATGAGGAACCCGAGCCCCAGCGCCGCGCCCTTTCGCCGAGCCATCCTCCTCCATGCCCCTTTTCGGCCAGAGGGCCTGTCTCTCCTTGGCTCGTTGGCTCGTGGCCTCGTTGTCTCCATCTTTACTCCAGCCTCATCCTCGGGTCGGCCACCGTATAGGCCACGTCGGTGAGCAGGTTCGAGATGAGCACCGCCACGGCGCCCAGCAGGGACTCGGCCATGATGAGGGGATAGTCGCGGGTGTAGATGGCCTTCACGTACATCTGGCCGAGGCCGGGCCAGGAGAAGATCTGCTCGATGATGACGCTCCCCGAGATGAGCGCCGGCAGGAGGATCCCCGCCAGGGTGAGGAGCGGTATGAGGGCGTTCCGCAGGGCGTGGCGCCTGAGGACGGCGCCCTCCCCGAGCCCCTTGGCGCGGGCCGTGCGGATGTAGTCCTGCCCCAGCACGTCCAAGAGAGCCCCGCGGGCGAAGCGGGAGAGGAAGGCCAGTCCGCCGTAGCTGAGGCAGAGGGCGGGCAGGATGGCGTGTTTGAGAAGATCCCAGGCCTTGCCGGCGGCGGAGAAAGACTCGAACCCGTCGGAGTGCATGCCGATGAAGGGGAGCCACTGGAGCTTGACCCCGACCAGCATGATGAGGAGGACGGCCACCCAGAAATTGGGTAAGGAGTACAGGGCGTAGAGGAGCACGCCGCTGATCTTGTCGAACCAGCCGCCCCGTCTGGCCGCGGCCCGGAACCCGATGGGGATCGCCACGGCGCACATGATGGCCAGGGACAGGAGGTTCAAGAAGAGGGTGGCCCCGAACTTGCTGGAGAGGAACTGGTTCAGCGCCGCGCCCACGGAGCCCGTCTTCGAGAATGTGGACAGCGGGGTGGAGAAAAAGACCTCTCCCACGGGCCGCCTCTCCGAGAAGGAGTCGCCCAACGAACCCGTGGCCAGATTCCCAAGCCACCGGCCGAACTGGATGTACCACGGCTTATCCAGACCATACCTTGTGAGGAGGGCCTGGTAGTCCTGGGGATTCATCTGCTTGACGGCGGCCTCTCCGGAAGACTGGGCCGCGGAGAAGGGGCTGCCCGGCGCGAGCTTCACCACGGCGAATACCACCGCCGTGATGAGGAGCAGGGTGGGAACCATGAGCAGGAGTCGGCGCAGGACGTACCTCAGCACGCCGCGCCCCTTCGGGAGAGAACCCACGGTACCACGGGCCCGCGAGCCCACGCGGTGGCTTGCGGCGCACCAGCTCTCCCGCTGTCTTCCTTCGTGGACTCTCGGACTCGTGGACTCGTGGGCTCGGTCACTTCTGCAATTCTTTCGGCACCCACCACCGGATCATGGAGGGGTACCACATGAAGAGGCCGTATCCAGAGCGGCTCACCCGAACGTTCTGGAACTTGTTGCGGACGGCCACCATCTGGCTTCCCATGAACAGGTACGAGTGGGGCTGGTCCTCGGCCACGAGCTCGTGGATGCGGCGGAGGGCCTTCTGGCGCTCCTCGCGGTTCATGGTCTTCTGCTCGGCCTCGATGAGCTTGTCCACCTCGGGGTTCTTGTAAGACACATCATTCTGCCCCTCACCCATGCCACTGTCTAGAAGTCGCGCCTGGGAGGAATGGAGAAATCCGTAGGGGTCGGGGTCGTCGCCCAGGCTCCATCCCGAGAGGTAGGCCTGGAACTGGTGCCTGTGGGTTCGTTCCAGGAAGACGCTCCACTCCAGCTTTCGGATGGTCATGTCGACCCCCACGCGCTTGAGATCCTGCTGGAAGATCTCGGCGAAGCGCTGGAGTTGCTCCTGCTCGGAAGGAATGAGGAGCTCGAAGGCGAGGGGCCTGCCGTCCTTCTTCCGGACCCCCTCACCGTTCGCGTCCTTCCAGCCGGCGGCATCCAGGAGCCCCGCGGCTTTGGACGGCGAATACGGATAGGGCTTGACGTCCGGATTGGACTCCCAGCTCCCCGGGTAGAAGAAGCCCGAGCAGGTCGCGCCATGGCCGTCGAGGATCTTGTCCACCACCCCCTGGCGGTTCATGGCGTAAGTCATGGCCTGGCGAACCCGCTTGTCACCGAAGAAGGTGTTGGAGCCGTCCATGTTCCACCCGATGTAGAGGATCTGGCGGCCGTAATACTCGAAAACCGACGCGCCCTTTAGAAAACCGGGATCCTTCTGGAGCTGCTTCCACTGGTCGGCATTGAGGCCCGTAAGGTCCAGCTGCCCCGTCTGGTAGGCGGCGAGCTGGGTCTGGCCCTGGGGGATGATCTTGAAGGTGACCTGGTCCAGGTGGGGGCGTCCGGCGAAGTAATCCGCGTTGGCCTTCAGGACGATGCGCTCGCCCCGCTTCCATTCGGAGAATCGGAAGGGGCCCGTTCCAACGGGCTCGGCGTTTCTCGGGTTCCGGTTGAAGTCCTGGCCTTTGCCTTTTGGGTAGGCGTAGAGGTGGCGGGGCATGATTGGAAGGTTCCAGGAGAGGAGCCCAGGTGCGAAGGGTTCCTTCCACGTGACCTTCACGGTCAGATCGTCCATTTTTTCCACCTTGGCCACTTTTTCAAAAGAGGACCGCTTGTTGATGGCGTCCACCGTTGGATCGACGCAGGCCTCGTAGGTGAAGAGGACGTCGTCGGCGGTAAAGGGTTTGCCGTCCTGCCATTTGACCCCCTTCCGAAGGTGGAAGGTGGTCACCTTATTGTCCGGGCTGATCTCCCACCTCTCGGCCAAGACGCCCACGGGCTTCATGTCCTGGTCCACATCCAGGAGCGGGTCGAATATCCATTTGTAGACCAGGAAGGAGAGCATGTCATTGGCGACCACCGGGTTGAGGGTGACCGGATCGGCGGGCAGGGATCTGGTGAAGGCTCCGCCGTTCTCCGGCACCTTGCTCTCATACCCTGGAAGGAAAGCCACGGTGAGCTGGCGGGGGTTGGGTGGTCCCGCGGGGCTAACCGCCCAAGATGCGACTCCCGAAACAAGGACGATCATCAGGAGAACAACCGGCCAGCGGTTTCTAACGAGTTTCCCGGCGAAAAGCGTTCGCGACCAACCCATTGCCACCTCCCCTTTTGCTTGGAAGTGTATGCCCGGCCGACTTCATGGGCAAGGCTCCCGCCGGGCGGCGATGGTTTAACCCGTCGGCGAAGGGGCGTATACTCGGGTCACTTGGTGCATGCCGGCCAAGCACTTTTGTGTCCTGCGTCACAGTTCGGTCGGCTCTAATGCATTAAGATGTCTACGAGGGGTCGTACTATGCCCTTCGCTTTAAGGAGTCC
>JAKAJA010000218.1 GCA_021814085.1 Acidobacteriota bacterium
GAGACGGCCCACGCGTAACTCCCCATGGGGGCCCAGGCATTGATGCGCTTGAGGTTGTTGATCACATCCCCGATGACCGAGGAAACGCTCGTGGCCGCTTTCTTCAGGTCAGGAAGGGTGGCGAGGTGTTTCTCCAGGCGCGCCAGGGCCGCGGAGGGATCTTCCGGGCGCTGCTCCGGCGCGTCGGCCGAGGGGGGGATGTAGGTCAGGGCTTCGGGGTCGTTGATCCAACGCAGGTCCTGGAACATGGCAAGACCCTGCTGTCCGTATTGGGCCTGGAGGGCCTGAACCAAATAGGCGTTCACGAGCTGGCCTTGCTCCAGGGCCTCGGGATCGAATTCCCGCTGAAGAAGCGCGAGCCAGGCCAGGACGTCGTATTCGGTCCACTTAGACGGGAGCACCGTGGCGTGCATCTGCGCGCCCAGGGCCACGAACTCGAAGGGGAGGAGGGCGGGGTTGGCGCGCACCTCGTCTACCCGCCGGTTATACCCGGCGATGAAGGACTTGACCATGGTCTGGCCGTCGGCGCTCAAGGCCTTGAAGCCCTTCTTGAGCTCCTTGGGCGTGTACCCGATGGTGCGCATGAACATGTCGGTCTCGAGCTGGCTCGACCCCAGCAACTCGGAGAGGCGGCCCGTGGCGGACCGATAGTAGAGCTCGCATTGCCAGAGCCGGTCCGTGGCCACGGCGTAGCCCATGCCGTCGTAGAGATCCCCCAGGGAAGAACCGGTGACGTACCACACCCCACTGGCGTCCCGGGTGGTTGCGGCGGAAGCCCGCGGGCCTTCCGCCGCGAAGACGGTAAAGGCCGAGGCGACCACGAGCAGGCAGACCAGGACCAACCCCGTTCTTTTTTGCATGCGCACATCCTCCTCTAATGGTCTAGGCACAGGTCACTCAGCAAAGGCAACCGAGGCGGGCAGAGCTTGTTGATACGTCCCCCACTAATGAAATCAATATGGTACCCAGTTCGCCCGGTTGTCAAGGATCTTTCTCACGCGGAAACAGAAGTCGCGCGGGAGCGTCGAACTTCGCCCAAAGGACACACCATCCGGCGATCCGGCGGACCAAATCAGATGAGAATGAACTCGCTCATGAAGCGCCCCACTCTTCCGCGGGCTTTGGGCCACGTCCATGGGGACGGGCGCGGTGGTCCTAGGAGAGGCTCCACGCGAACACTCCTATCCCCCAACTGCAAACCCGCCCTCTCATCGGCCGCCGGTCAGTGGGTGGATTCGCCGTCGGCTGGTCCACCCGCCCATAGGCCGGACCCCTCCACGAGGTGCGCGACGGCGTTGGCGTAGTAGCGCAACAGCGGGATCTCTTCCGGCACGGGCCGGTACAGCCCGTCCTTCTCCTCCACCAGATCCCGGAGGGTGAGCATCCTGAGCCCGACGGAGATGGCGTAGTCCCTGTCCTGGCGGGGGATGTAAACATGATGGCCGCGCGATTCCAGGCGGCTGATGAGGGCCTGCGCTCCGCCCTTCAGGTCGAGTTCGCCGATGGCGCTCTCCGGCTGGGCCAGAAGGACCGTGGCCACGAGGGAGACGGGGAGGACGGGAACGACCTGGCCCACGGCGGCCATGAGTTCCTGGCCGAAAACCGCCACGCGGATGGACTGCTCCTCGCGGGTGAGCTTTCGGAAGTCGATCCCCTTCTCTTTCACGTAGGCGCGCATGGAGATGGGCCTGCCGAAGTTGACGCAGGCATAGCCGAACCGGTGCCAGCGCCCGATCCCCATCTGGCCGAAATTCCTCACCGCGAAGCCGGCCGTGTGCCAAAGGGCGCGCACCTTGCCTCCACGGGGGGCCTCCGGTTCGAGTCCAAGCATGAGTGTGCGGTCCTCCAGGGTCCGGTCGTAGTTTATCCCCACGGGGACGAAGACGAGGTCCCGCGGGCCCTGGGGGTCGAACTCCCGGAGCATGTAGTGAAGCACGCCGAGCTTGGGCTCACGGAGCCTCCCGTCCTTGCTGAGCCCGCCTTCGGGGTAGAGGGCCTGCGTGACGCCTCCCGCCGTGGCCATGACGATGTAGCGCTCGAGGACGCGGCGGTAGAGGTCGTCGCGGGAGTTCCGGCGGACGAAGTAGCCCCCCAGCGAGCGGACGAGGGCACGGAGGGGCCATATGCGGGCCCATTCCCCCACCGCGTAGCTGAGGGCCGCCCGGTCCGCCGCCAGGAACCCCACCACGATGTAGTCCATGTTGCTCCGGTGGTTCATGACGAAGACCACGGTGGCGCCCTTCTCGATGGCCGCCAGCCCTTCCTCGTCCGAGTACCCCAGCCTCACGCGATAGAGGAGGCGCGCGATGCGCCGCGCCAAGGCGTACCCGAGGCGGAAATAGAGATAGGCGTTGAAGGCGGGGACGATCTCCTTGGCGTAGCTCTCCGCCCGGGCCATGACCACTTCGCGGGGCATGCCCTGCGCCTTGGCGTAGGCCTCCGCCGCCTCGATGACCTTGGGGTCGTAGAGGAGGCGGTCGATGAGGACCTGCCTCTTGGTTCGGTGGAAAGGTTGGAGCTCGATTTTGAGCCGGGTGTTGATCTCATCAAGGACCTTGTTGGTACGCTGCCGGATGACCCACCGGGCGCTCGGCATGAGGAGCCGGTCCAGGGTGGCGAGGGCCGCCAGAAGGAGGACGAGGACCAGGAGCCAGAGGGGGACTTCGACGGTCGTGCCCACGGCGCGCTCCCACCCCCCCGGGTGTCAGGCATTCAGAATAGCAACCAGTATCCGATCCTCATGATACCCAGGTCCGCCAGAAGGTGACAGGCCCAGGCCCCCGCAAGAGTCCCCTGCCGCTCGTACAGGACGCTCATGATGACCCCTCCCAGGCCCACCGCGAGGGCGAAGGGGAGGACCCAGACCCAGGGGAAGAACTGGCTCACCACCACGGCGTGATGGGCCGAGAAGGCCAGCCCAGCCAGGGCGTGGGCGCGCCAGCCCGGCAGGAGGCGGCGGATCTGGCCGTAGACGAACCAGCGCCAGTAGTACTCCTCCACCGCCGAATTGACGAGCGACAGGAAGAGGGCGAAGGCCCAGTAGTGGTCAAGGATGCCCAGCTGGAGGGCCTTCGTCCGGATGGCCCCGGCGCTCTCCATGACCACGGCCCCCAGGGGGGTGGCGACGAGTCCCACCATGGCCCCCGCTACGATGAGCCCCGCCAGGGCGCCCGGGAGGAGGGCCCTGGCGTGCGTCCGCCATCCTCCGCCGAACCTCGGCAGGGGTTCCTTCAGGACGAGGAGGACCGCCGCGAGGGGCCAGAGGAGGGTGAAGAGTTTGGTGGCCCCGTAGAGGGCACGGGCCCATTGGCACTGGCTGTAGAGGACGAAGTACAGCAACGAGGCCAGGAAGGGAAGCAGAACCGCGGGGAGGAGGGCGGCCAGGATTTTCCATACAGGTCGCGGATTATCCAAGCGGCACTCCCGGGCCATTAATACCAACTTGCCGTCCGTCGTTTACGTCTCGTAGGCGAGGATACACATCCTCGCCGCGGCCGGGACGTGTATCCCGGCCCACGGGAAAGAGTGATTGCTCCAGCATGGTAGGCAAGTCGGTATAAGGCCATTGCCAAGTCTCGCCCGCCATTGTGCCCTTGAGAAACCGGGATCAGAAGGCATGACCCCTAAATGAGCCCGCGCTCCCCCATCCAGGCGTCGTTGAAAATGGTGCTGAGGTAGCGGGAGGCGCTGTCCGGGAAGATGGTCACGATCCGGGCCGGCGTGTCCAACCGCCGGGCCAATTGCAGGGTCGCCCACAGAGCGGCGCCGCTGGACCCGCCCGCCAGGACGGCCTCCCGGCGCACCAGTTCTCGGCACGATTGGAAGGCGTCGCGGTCGGTGACGGTGACCACCTGGTCCAGGTTCTTGAAATCCGCGCACCCGATGATGAACTCGTCCCCCAGACCTTCCACGAGATACGGATGGGGCTCGCACCTTTCCCCCGTCTTGAAGTAGTGGGCGTAGACCGATCCCTCGGAATCCACGGCGATGACCTGGATCTTGGGGTCCTTTTCCTTAAGGTACTGGGCTGTCCCCCCGATGGTGCCCCCGGTCCCCATGCCGGCCACGAGGTAGTCGATCCTGCCCTCCATCTGTTCCCAGATCTCCGGTCCCGTGGTGAGGTAGTGGGCCCGGTTGTTCTCGCGGTTGTTGTGCTGGTCGGGGAAGTAGCACCCGGGGGTCTCCGCGGCGAGTCTCGGCGTGAGCTGGTTGTAGGAGCGTGGGTCTTCGGGGGGGAGGGTGCTGTCCACCATAAGGACGTCCACCCCCAGGGCCGCGAGCTGGCACGTCTTTTCAGGGCTGATGCTATCCCTCACCACCACGCGCAGGCGGTATCCGCCCTGGACGGCCACCATGGCAAGACCGAGGGCCGTGTTGCCCGAGGAGTTCTCCAGGATGAGGTCGCCGGGATGGATCCTGCCGTCGGCGGCGGCCTCCCGGATCATGTGCAGGGCGACCCGGTCCTTGATGCTCCCCATGGGATTGAGGAACTCCAGCTT
>JAKAJA010000219.1 GCA_021814085.1 Acidobacteriota bacterium
CAGCTGGCCGATCTGCTTGCTGACCTCGTTCCTGGAGGCTTTAAGGCCTTCGGCCCGGACGATGGCCTCCCTGCGCTTCTCGTCGACGCCGAGGAGTTCGTCCACCTCGGAGGGCGGCACGCCCTTGCGAGCCAGACCGGCCTTCACAACGTCGGTTTCCGTCCGGATGCGGTTCAGGTCGAGCATGGGGAACACCTCAGAAAGGATGGGAGCCGGAAGCCGGGAGCAGGGAGGACGGGAAGGACCGCCTTCGAAAATGTGCCGGGGCCGTTCCGCTCGTGTTTTCTCTGCTCCCCGCTCCCCGCTCCCCGCTACCTTCTTCTTTTCAGCAGATCCAGCCCTTCGACGACGGCGCGCCGCAGGCTCTCCGGATCGGCCGTCCCGCTCCCGGCGATGTCGAAAGCCGGGCCGTGGTCCGGGGCAGTGCGGAGGAAGGGCAGGCCCAGGGTGCAGTTTACGGCGTGCCCCTGGCTCATCATCTTGGCCGGAATCATGCCCTGGTCGTGGTAGAGGGCCACGGCAATGGTGTCGGGGTCGCCGAGCCGCAGGAAGAGGCTGTCCGCGGGTACGGGCCCTTCAACCTCGATGCCCTCGGCGATGAGGGCCTCGATGGCCGGCTCGATGGCCTCGCGCTCCTCGCGCCCCAGAAGGCCCCCCTCCCCGGCATGGGGGTTGAGGCCCGCCACGCGGAAACGGGGGCGGACGTTGAGCTGCCTGTGCCAGGCCAGCGCCAGACCGCGGATGAAGGTCTCGAGCGCCTCACGCGTGATGGAGGCGGGGATGTCCTTGAAGGGTAGGTGCGTGGAGAGGAGCGCCACGGGCATGGACCCCGTGAGAAAGACCATGTAGGGCTTCACGGAGAACATCTGCCCCAGGTACTCGGTGTGCCCCGAGAAGGGGATTCCGCAGCGGCGGATGGCCTCCTTGGACACGGGGCCCGTGACCAACAGGTCCGACTCGCCGCCCTGGACGCGGCGGCAGGCCTCCTCGAGGGCCAGGAGGGAAACGCGCCCGTTGTCGGGGTGTGGCCGCCTGTGGAACCTCAGGTCCGGGAGGTCCACATCCTCCCAGTGAATCCCCTGAGGCACGGAAGGAACGGTCCTCGCGGGACCCAGGACGGTCACTTCCGCCATCTCTTGAATGTCTCCGGGCTGGAGAATGGACCACAGGATCTCGGGCCCTATCCCGCCGGGATCGCCTACCGTCATTACCACTCTTGGGCGGCTCATGCCTCGCGCTCCTTGAAGATGTACTTGATGCAGTGCTTGTAGACGAGCAAGTTGGGTTCACTCAGCCGGTGGATCTTGAGGCAGTCCCTGTCGTACCACTCGATCCAGCCGTGGAGCTCTTCGCCGTCCGTGAGGACGACGACGATGGGAGTCTTGGCGCCCATCTGTTTGAGGTAGTAGAAATTCTCGGCGTTGGTCTGCTCCGGTGGGGCCTGCTTGCGCCGGCTGGGGGAGAAGGCCCCGCTGAGCCCGCCACCGGTGTCTTCGTCCCTCACCTCGCGGGTTTCCCTCGGCTCTCTCGGCTCCCTGGGGGAGGCCTTGTAGTCGCGCAGGTTGGGCCGGATAAGCTTTCGGTCGGGCATGAATGGCTCCTGGGCGAATCACTCGCCGTTCGAGGCGGGGGGCGGCGTGCCCTTCTTGGCCGGGCACTCGTAGCGCAGGCAGCACATGAGGCGCCCGCAGCGGCCGGAGATTTTGGCGGGGTTGAGGCTCAGGCCTTGGTCCTTCGCCATGCGAATGGTGATGGGATAGAACTGCTGGAGGTATCCGCTGCAGCACAGGGGGCGTCCGCAGTGCCCGTACCCCCCGAGAAGCCTCGCCTCGTCGCGGACCCCCACCTGGCGCATCTCGATGCGCATGTGGAACCGGTGGGCCAAGTCCCTCACCAGTTCCCGGAAGTCCACCCTCCCTTCGGAGGTGTAGATGAAGAGGAGGCGGCTCTCGTCGAAATAGTAGTGAGCCTGCACCAACTTCATTTCCAGGTTCGCGGCCCGGGCCTGGTCGCGGCAATATATGAACGCCTCCCGCTCTATCTGGCGGTGCCGCTGGCGCTTCTTGCCGTCCTCTTCGCCGGCCACCCGAAGGAGGCGGAGCACCTGGTTGGGAGCGGCCATGGACTGGACGAAGCTTCGCGCCTCGAGGACCTGGCCGTAGGTCTCCCCCACTTCCGTCTGGACGATGCAGGGGCTCTGTCGCATGAGCGCCGGCCCGTCCCATGAGGCGTACACGGGCCTCGATTGGCTGTCGATCTGAACTTGATAGAGGGTCATTTTCGTTCCTAGTCCCCGCCCCTTAGGGCACTCATGGGCGTACCATAGGCCACGCGCACCCTGGTGTCAAGTCGGGAGGGCCTTACCCGATGTGGGTCAGGGCTTTGCCGCACCGGCCTTCGCCTTGACGGGAGCCGTGGGTTCGGACTCCAGGTGCGTGCCCATGGCTCGGAACTTCTGGTAGCGGCGGTCGAAGAGCTCCTGCGGCCCCAGTGCCGACAGCTCTTCGATTTCCCCGGCGAGGACCGCCTCCAGGGCCGAAAAGACCGCCGGGGGGTCCGCATGGGCTCCGCCCACGGGCTCCTCGATGATCCGGTCGATGAGTCCCAGGCCCAGGAGGTCCGGGGCCGTGAGCTTGAGCGCCGCCGCCGCCTGCTCGGCCTGGGCCGCGTCTTTCCACAGGATGGCCGCGCACCCCTCCGGGGAGATGACGGAATAGATGGCGTGCTGGAGCATGTTGATTCGGTCGCCGATGCCGAGGGCCAGCGCCCCGCCGCTGCCGCCTTCACCGGTCACCGTCACGATGATCGGGGTTCGCAGGCGTGCCATGACCTCGAGGTTCCAGGCGATGGCTTCGGCCTGGCCCCGCTCCTCCGCGTCCATGCCGGGATAAGCACCGGGCGTATCGATGAAGGTGAAGATGGGGAGCCTCAGCTTCTCCGCGAGGCCCATGATGCGGATGGCCTTTCGGTAGCCCTCCGGCTTGGGCATGCCGAAGTTGCGGTAGATCTTCTGCTTCGTGTCCCGCCCCTTCTGCTGGCCCACCACGCACGCGGGCCGCCCCCGGAACCGGGCGAAGCCCGCCACGATGGCGGGGTCGTCGGCGAAGCGCCGGTCGCCGTGCAGCTCCTGCCAGTCCGTGAAGAGGGCCTGGATGTAATCCAGGGTGTAGGGACGCTTGGGATGGCGGGCGATCTGCACCGTCTGCCACGGCGTGAGCTTGGCGAAGACCTCTTTGCGGGTCTTCTCGAGCTTCTTCTTGAGGGCGGCCAGCTCCTTGTCGCGGCTCTTCCCCTCCCCGAAGATGGCGAGGTTCTCGATCTGCGCCTCGATCTCCTGGATGGGCCGTTCGAATTCGCGGGGGTCCTTCATGGGCTACGATCTCCTGTCGCGACTGCCGCCGTTGCCCTGGCGGAACAAAAACTGGATCCTGCCCTTGCCGAGCAGCCCCGCCACGTCCCCAAGCAGTGGCTCGCCGGCGCGCACGCGGCAGTGGTTCCCGAGCATGATGCGGGACACGCCCCGTCCCTGCCCCCACACGTCGAGGTACACGGGCAGCGAACCGGGATGTCTCCTAAGCGCGGCGTCCAACTCCATGAGCCACTCCTCCTCGCAGAGGAGCGCGGGGACGGACAGGACCACGCCCGTGGCCTTCTGCTCCAACTCCTGGTCGGCCTTGGCGAAGGGGACGACCATGCTCGCGATGACTTTGACCTTGGCCTTCTGCCCGTCTATGGCCGAGGCGTCGCGGGCCACCTTGCCCGCCACGAGCACCGCCGCGTCCTTCACGATGATCCCATGATATCGCCCGAAGACGTCATCCTTGGTGAAGAGCATGACCTCCACCCTGGCCTCCAGATCCTCCAGGGCCATGATCCCGTACATCTCCCCCTTGCTCTTGCTCTTCTTCTGGTGCCACGAGGTCACCACTCCCCCCACGGTCACCTCCGAGGCGTCGGGGAGGCGTTCCAGGTCCGACAGGCGGTGAGTGGCATACCGGCGCAACACCTCTTCCTGTTCCATGAGCGGATGGCCGCTCAGGTAGAAGCCCAGGCTCTCCTTCTCCTTCGAGAACTTGTCCAGGTCCCGCCAGGGGTCGCCCTTCAGGTATTGGGGAGCCGGCTCCTGCCAGCCCTCGCCGCCGAAGAGGGCGGTCTGGCCGCGGGCCTTGTCCTCCTGGTCCCTCGCCGCCGATGACATGGCACCGTCCAGGGAGGCCACGAGGTCCCATCGGTGCTGGCGGAAGCCGTCCATGGCCCCCGACTGGACGAGGTTCTCCAGGACGCGGCGGTTCACGTGGAAGCGGTCCACCTCGCGGCAGAAATGGAAGAGGTCCTTGAAGGGGCCCACGCGGCGGCGGGCCTGGAGGATGGCCTCCACGGAGGCCTGGCCCACGTTCTTGATGGCCCCCAGGCCGTATCGCACGGCCTCCCCTTCGATGGTGAAGCCCTCGCCGCTGAGGTTCACGTCCGGCGGCAGGAGGGTGATCCCC
>JAKAJA010000220.1 GCA_021814085.1 Acidobacteriota bacterium
CGTGCGAAAGGACGGCCAGAGCGCCTCCTCCTGGCGCGTCACCCTCGCCACCCAGGCCTTCGATTTCGATCCGCCCACGGCCTTCGCCGAGGAGGACGGGGCCTTCCGCTTCGATGACCTCGCGGCGGGAGTGTACCGGCTACAGGTCTTCTCCCCCCTCAAGCTCATGCCCGAGGCGGACCAGCGCATCGAGCTGGCGGCGGGGCAGGAGCTGGAGGTAACGGTCCCCGTGGGCGGGGTGACGGTGACGGCCTTCGTGCAAGTGGACGGCCGCCCCGCGGGAGGTGCCTCCGTTTCCCTCGCCGGCCGGAGCGACTCCGTCTTCGAGTCCGGGGTCGTCTCGGTCCAGTCGGAGTGGGGCCGAGTCATCCTGGGCCTGCCTTCCATCCCCCACGGAGGCGCGGCGGACGGTTCAGGCCAGGTGACCATAGAGGGCGTCTCGCCGGGGCCCAACCAGGCGAGCCTCAAGTTGAACGACATGTCCTACTCCATGCCCGTCGCGGTTCCCATGGAATTCCAAGCCCCCCTCACCTGGAATTTCAAGGGGATGGAGCTGACCGGGAAGGTTCTCAACCCGGACGGCTCCCCAGCGCCGAACATGATCGTGGCGGTGGGTTACCAGGGGGTGGGGTCAACCCCCGGGAACAGCGTGGCCACGGACGCGGCCGGGGCTTTCCACATGACCGGCCTGGGCGAAGGGACCATCATCCTGGGGTGCCGGGATGAGGGTGGTCTCACGGCCACGGCCACGGTCACGCTCAAAGAGGGGCAGGCTCCGCCGCCCGTGACCATGAATCTCAAGGCTGGACCCTGACATATCGGATCGGGGGATTGGACGGCTCTCCCCCTCACTGGCCAAAGGCCGATCACGCGGTGCTATATTTCGTTCCGAAGGACGAATAGTCCGGCAAGGTTTTGCGTTATGTGAGATTGCTCTCGGTTTGGGCAAGGTCACCCCAGCGCAGGAGCGAGCCATGGCCAAGGTGAAGGGGACGGCGGTCGGCGCCTCCGTGGCGTACTTGAAATCCAAGCTCGGCGAGGCCGGCCTTGCGAGCATTGTGGCGTCTCTCCCTGAGGATGCCAAGGATGTCTTCTCCAGGCCCATCCTGCAGGGCGGCTGGTACGAGTTCGGCGCCCTCCTCGCCCTCATGCGAGCGGCCGTGGGCAAAGTGGACCTTCCCCCAGGTCGCACTCTGGCCTGGGAGATGGGGCGGTTCTCCGCCGAGTACTCCATCAACTCCGTGTACCGGATGTTCTTCAAGGTGGCGGACGTGGGGTTCATCTGCAAACGAGCCGCCTCCCTGTACCCCAGCCTCTACGACTCCGGCGAGATGCGCCTCGTATCCAGCGAGGCCAAGGGCGCGATCATCCAGGTCGCGGGCTTTGCCCAACCCTGCCAGGAATTCTGCGATCGCGCCATGGGCTGGATGGAACGCACTCTGGAGCTCACGGGCGCCAAGGGTGTCCGCATGAACCACCCCTCCTGCGCCGCCCGAGGGGCCGCCTACTGCGAGTATCGGGGCGTCTGGGAGTAACCGGGAACCCTCCTCCAGGAATTATCCGCGGCTCATCTCTGTTTCCCTCTTCGCGTGAGTTTGCCAGGTGCCCTGTCGGCCATGGCGGACGGCGTGATGGGGCCTTAAATTCACTAGTGAGTGAGCTACATGGCGGGGCACGACCCCGAAGAGGTATCTCATGTTCGAAGCGTTCACCGCCGGCAAAGCCAAACGGCCCAAGCCGGATTGGTACAAGATGACGGCCAAGTACGAGCGGCCCAGCACGGGCCGGGCGGCGTGGCAGATCGCGAACAGCCTCCTCCCCTACTTCGGCCTCTGGGCCCTCATGGTGTTCATGGTCCACCGCGGGGTCTCCTACTGGTTCACTCTGGCGGCCTCCGTCCTCGCGGCGGGTTTTCTGGTGCGGATCTTCATCCTGTTCCACGACTGCTGTCACGGCTCCCTCTTCGCATCCCGCCGGGCGAACGCCATCGTCGGATACGTCACCGGGACGCTGGTCTTCACCCCCTTCGACGAATGGCGCCGCCTCCACCTCGCCCACCACGCCACCGTGGGGGATCTCAACCGCAGGGGACAGGGGGACATCTGGACCATGACCGTGAAGGAGTACCTGGCCGCGCCGCGCCTGAAGCGGCTGGCCTACAGGATCGTCCGGAACCCCATTCTCATGCTCGGGGTGGGCCCCGCCGTCATCTTCCTCGTGGCCGACCGTTTCACCACCAAGGGCGCAAAGGGTGCGGACCGCCGCAGCGTCATCCTCACCGACCTGGGCATCATCGCCATCATCCTCCTCACGAGCGCCACCATGGGGTTCGGCACGTATGTCCTGATCCAGCTCCCCATCATTCTCATGGGCGGGGCCATGGGCATCTGGCTCTTCTACGTCCAGCACCAGTTCGAGAAGACGTACTGGGCCAGCCACGAGGAATGGGATCCCATCGAGGCCGCCCTCCTGGGCAGCTCCTACTACAAGCTGCCCAAGGTGCTCCAGTGGTTCTCGGGGAACATCGGCCTCCACCACATCCACCACATACGGCCGCGGATCCCCAACCACACGCTCCAGCGCTGCTACGATGAAGTGCCCGAGCTTCGTGAGGTGGAGCCCATCACACTGCCCAAGAGCTTCCGGTCCCTGTGGCTGCACCTCTGGGACGAGCAGCAGAAGCGCATGGTCACCTTTTGGTCCATTCGGAAGCTCAGGCGCCAGAGGAGTCTCGCCGCAACGGGCTGATGAGAACGCGATCTTTCTGGGGCGATTCTTCAAGAAGTTCTGCCCAGTTGATAGCCGGGGCCGTCCCTCGGAATTGCGCGAAAGCCAAAATCAGACAATGAAAGAGGGGGGCTTGCGGCCCCCCTCGGCGTGGCAGGGTGTTGCCTCGGTGACTTGACCTCGGTGACCTACCAGCGAACGATGAGGCCCACTCTCCCGTCCACGGGCTCCAGGCTTCTCTCGAAGGCCATGTAGGTATACGTCGCCTGGAGGTTGATTCCTACGCTCTTGTTGAAGAAGTGGTTGTAGCCGATCCCCGCCTCCGCGGCGAACTTCGATTCGCTCGGGAGGTGGATCTCGCTCGACGCGCTGTCCATGTAGGTTTTGGAGCCCCGTTCGGCCAGGCCCGCCCCCACGAATCCGTACACCTGGTCGTTGGCTGAGGCGTGGTAGACGTAGGTGGGGGCAACCATGAAGGTCCAGATGTGGTTTTGAAGGTTCGTCTCTTTGATCTTGCCCTGGAAGTACCCCAGGTCGAAATTGAGCTTGAAGGCGTCGGTGAACTGGTAGCCCACGCTGGTCGCACCATTCCATCCGCTGTCCATGGATTTGGTGCTGGTCGAGTATCCGGTCTGGAGCTGCCAGGTCCAGGGGGTGGATGATGCCTGGGCCATGGCGGCGATGCTTGCAAGGACGGATATTGCCGCCGCGATAATGAGTTTTTTCATGCCTTCCTCCATGTGAAATCCGTTGTCTGCTTGCAGATCCTCTTCGGTGTACCGATCAACCCTGCCGCGGAATTGCATTGCGACCTTCATGCCAAGAGGTTGGACCTGGGCCTGTGACCAGCCGCCAAGTGGAGATAAGGGGCCGCTGCTCAAGGGATTGCGAGCCGGAAGGGGCAGTGTTTCGCAGACGTCCGGGCCGTGCGCCAATGCGCCATGGTGCCGTCTTGACAGGCCCCCCGTGGCATAGCGGTGTCAGAATGGCTCACCCGGTTGATCGGAGTTTCGTCGGCCTGGACATTCGGGCAGGGCCGCCGGTCGGTCGTCCCCGTGCCACACCGGGTGATGTTTTCGAAATCGAAGCCGGCCGGGAACCTCAAGGGAGGTGCGCTCCATCCATCTTGCCCGCGCCGTCGGCGAACCATACCAACTTGACATCCGTCGTTTACCTCCTGAAGGCGAGGATACCAAGCTCACCGCGGCCGGGCTGTGTATCCCGGCCCAAGGAGGAAGGAGGTCCCTCTAGGATTGGCAAGTTGATATGAGATGGAGCTGCATCCCGGTCCATGTGGAATATTGGCCGGGCAGGGCGTAGACTGGGGCGAACTGCTGGCGGCAAGCGCCAGAGGGGGTGCTCATGAACGCGGAGAATGCTAAAACGGTCAAGGGCTGGCTTCAGACCCTCGAGTGGATGAAGGGAGTAACGCCCGTGGAATACGTGGACTCCCGTGGGGACATCAGCCTGAAGGTCCTCTTCCCCCTCGCCGAACTGGATTTTCTCATGGCGGGCCTGAGCAATTGGGGCGTAGGGACCTATCCCCTCACCGACGGCGCGGATGGCCCCTTCGGCGAAATGCTCGACGGCGCGGAGTACGTCGTCGCCTTCCTGGCCTGAACAGGGGCTGCGATCAAGGCCCCTTCACTTCGTCCCAGTCAACCCATTCCACCCCGTACAGCTCGAGGTAGCGGTCCACGGCCTGCCCGATGGTTGGGAAGAAGTTTTCCGTCCCGAGCTTCGTGAAGAGGCCGTACCGCT
>JAKAJA010000221.1 GCA_021814085.1 Acidobacteriota bacterium
GTCCCTCCGGGCGCGGGTGGCGGGCTTCGCATGACGGCGTTGGCCTCCCTAGAAAGGGCACCACCCTGTCGTCGGTCGGCCGCCGAGGGGTTCGGACCCCCAAGGATCTCTGGCGCGCCGTCTGCGCCTGGGGATGCACCGCGAGGAGGGGCGAGGAGGCGATGCAGGGACATCTCCGACGAGCCGCAAAAAGCGGGGCGCCCCAGGCGCTGCGGCCCGGAGGGTTGCCTCTGGGCCGGGCGTCTTCCATGTTGGCCCTCCTTCCCATGCCACCAGCATGGGATCGTCGGGCCGCCTCGAATCCGCCTCGGCCCAGAGGGCAACGCGCCGAGAGCCCTTGGGTGCCCGAACCCCAACCCTGCTCGCCCGGCGCCACGCGCGCGACCGGATCCTATTTATGGATAGGCCCTTAGACTGAAAGATCGCATCCGGACTATAATCTCTCCCTGGAGGTACTTCCCATGGGTCGCCGCTCCCTGCTCGCACTTATCCTCATGATCATGTCGCTCGCCCTGTCAGCCAAATCGCTCAAGGAGAAGGGCCAGTTCGACCTCTTCCTCAACGGTGTCAACAAGGGATACGAAAAATACAAGGTCGAAGTGGATGCCAAGGGGGGCGTGTGGAGCATCTCCTCGGAGGTGAGGTTCCAGCTGCCCATGCCTAAGGCAAAGCGAGGCTACGTGGACCTTTACATTTACCCCACCCTGGACCTCGCCCTCGACACGAAGAAGTTCGAAGGGTACTACTACCGAATGACCTTCAACGACTTTTCCAAGTCCGAGATGGTGGAGGCGCAGGACTCGGCCACGGAGTACATCGACCAGGACCTCATGAGGAATTATGACCTCATGAACCGGACCGCGCAGGTGCAGCAGGACGAGATGGCGGACCGCATCGACCTGGGGGTGAACGCGGGACGCATCGTCGTGAAAGGACAGACCCTCAGCTTCAAGCAGACCCGGTTCTCCGATTCCAGGATCAAGGACGAGCCCATCCCCGATCAGGTGGTCTCCATGGACGCCTACGTGTTCTGCCTCTACATCCCCCTCGTGGAACGGGCGCTCGCCATGAAGGGGCCCACCGAACCCATCAACGTGGCATTCGCCCAGGGCATGCGGCTCAGGGCAGGTACACTGCAGTTCATGGGGATCGAGAAGACGCCCTTCCACGGAGAGATCATCATCCTCCGGCACTACGACGTGAACATCGGGGAGGGAACCATGTCCTCCTTCTGGGTGGACAAGACCGGCAAGCTCGTGCAGGTGGCCATCCCCGGCGAAGGCCTCATAGCGATTCTCAAGAATTACAAGCCGCAGCCCTTCGACAGGGAGGAACCGCGCATCGTCACACAGGCCGTCGTCGCCGGCGCGTCCTTCACCGAACGGACCGCGCGCATTCCCGTGGGCGCGGTCAGCCTTGGGGCCACATTGACCCTCCCCTCAGCCCAGGGGACCTTCCCGACGGTCCTCATGGTGCCCGACCTCCAGCCCCTGGACAGGGACGGCAACGAGCCGGGCAACAGCTACAGCCGCGCGGGGCTCTGGAAGCAGGTGGCCTATCAGCTGGCAGCCCAAGGGTATGCCTCCCTCCGCTGGGACGTACGGGGCGTCGGGGAATCGGGCGGCGACTCGGAGCTAATGACCTGGGCCGATCGCGTGAACGACGTGGTCGCCCTAGCCTCCTGGCTCAAGCAGCAGGGTTCCACGAAGGAAGGCAAGGTGATCATCCTGGCCAACGGCCTCGGCGCCTGGGTGGGGGCCGAGGCGGCGCAGAAGATCCCCGCATCGGCCTTCCTCGCGGTGGCGTACCCCGCCAAGGGCCTCCTGAGGCTCTGGCGGGAGCAGGTGAACTCCATCTCCGACCCCGACGGACGCATGAGGGCCCAGGCGGAGTTGGACGCCCTCATGGGGAAACTTCAGGAGACTGGCACACAGACCGCCGTCTACGGTGGGCGGAAGCTGTATCTCGCAAACGTCCGGGAGATGGCCTCGAAGGATCCGCTGGCCATAGCGTCGTCCCTCACCATGCCATGCCTGTTCCTCTATCCCGAGCGGGACCAGACGGTCATGGCTTTCCACAAGGAAGTCCTTTCGCCAACCCTGCATGCGGGCCAGGAGACCTTGGTCATTCCGGGACTGGGACACCGCCTGACGACCTATGACGCGGAGACCGGGGCCTCGGGCATCGTGGAGGCAAAGCACCTCGCCCCCGTCTTCGCCTGGCTGAAGAAAGTCTCCTGAGATGGGCGGCGCGGACCTTCCCGGCGCGCGGGCTCGTGGGGACCGTCCAGGACCCCAGAGGCCTCGCGCCAGTGTGCTCGCCCGCCTCGCGGTCTTCCTGGCGGCCCTGTCCCTGGCCTCCGCGGCTGGGCCCGCACCCGAGGGCAAGGTCTCACCCAACCTGCTCCTGATCACCCTCGATACGACCCGCGCCGACCACATCGGCTGTTACGGCGCGAAGGGCGCCGCCACGCCGATCCTGGACGGTCTCGCCGAGCGCGGTGCACGCTTCGAAGAGGCCCACGCCCACGTCCCGCTCACCCTGCCCTCCCACGCCACCATCCTAACCGGAGACCTGCCTTCGACCCTGAACCTCCGGGTCAACGGGATGAAGCTGAAGGGCGGCGTTGAGACCCTGGCCACGATCCTCAAGGTGAAGGGATACTGGACGGGCGCCTTCGTGAGTGCCGTTGTCCTGGAACGAGAGCGGGGGCTGGCGCGCGGGTTCGATGTCTACGATGACCGGCCCACACTCCCGCCGCGCACGGGCGGGCCGCCGGAGGAGCGCCCCGCGGACGAGACCACCCAGGCGGCGCTGTCCGCCATGGCCAAGGCCACGGGCCCCTTCTTTCTCTGGGTCCACTACTACGACCCCCACTACGAATACCGCCCCCCAGAACCCTACGCCTCGAAGTTCGCGAAGGCTCCTTATGACGGCGAGATCGCCTACATGGACGCCTCCATAGGCAAGCTCCTGGAGGGGCTGCGGGCGCAGGGCAGGCTCGCGGACACTCTGGTAGTGATCGTGGGCGACCACGGCGAAGGCCTGGGAGAGCATGGCGAGAAACAGCACGGCGTCTTCCTCTACGAATACGCCATGCACGTGCCGCTCATCATGGAATGGGAAGGACACATCAAAGGGCGGACGGTCGTCCCCGATGTCGTGGGGCTCTGCGACATCGCCCCGACGGCCCTTGACCTCATGGGGATCCCGGGTCCCAAGGTCGACGGGAAGAGCTTGAAGGCTCTGATCGGAGGATCCCAGGCGAAAGCTTCGCCGCTCTACATGGAGTCCTACCACGGCTATTTCACCTACGGGTGGGCGCCCCTCAGGGGGATTATGGACGGTCCCTGGAAGTACGTCGATGCCCCACGACCCGAACTCTACGCGTGGCGCGAGGGCGAGGAGAAGAACCAGTACACGCCCAACGCCCCGCAGGTGGCCTCCGCGAAGAAAGCCCTTTCCGCTTTCCCCGCCGCCGATGCCGGCGAGCGGGCGGAGATGGAGAAGTTTCTCAAGGACCCCTCCAACCAGGAGACCCTCAAGCAGCTCATGAGCCTCGGGTATATTTCCGGTTCGGGCACCCGTCCAGACGCGCCGGGCCTGCTGGACCCCAAGGACGCCATCGGCATTGAGGCGGAACTGGCCCAGGCGCAGGAGCTCACCTCCGCGGGGCAGGTGGATAAGGGTGCCCAGATCCTTCTCTCCGTCCTGAAGCGGAACCCCCAGAACGTCCCCGCCCTGTCCATGTTGGGCATGGCCTACCTGAACCAGGGCAAGAATCAGGAGGCCAAGGTCTGCTTCCTGGAGCAGGTCAAGCTCAAGCCGCAGATGGATTCGGGCCACCTGAACCTGGGCACGGCATACAAGCGCCTGGGCGATGCGGCCCTCGCCGAGAAGGAGTACCGCGCGGCCCTGGCTCTCAACCCCAGGATGGCGGAAGCCCTCTCCAGCCTGGCCAACCTCCTCCTCTCTCAGGGAAGGTTGGACGAGGCGCGCGCCGTGGTGTCTCCCGCCGTGGCCGCGGGGGTGGAGAGCGCCGACCTCTACCTCCTGCTGGGCATCCTGGAGGCGAAGGCCGGGAACACCGAGCGGGCGCGGTTCGGGTTTGCCAAATGCCTCTCCCTCGACCCGCGCCGCCACGAGGCGGCGGCCAACCTCGGACGCATCGCCTACCAGCTGGGGAAGACGGACGAGGCGATTCAGTACTTCGAGCGGGCTTCTCGGATCGCGCCGAGGAACGCCAGCTACCTGGCCACCCTCGGCTCCCTCTACCTCAATGGGAAAAACGACCAAGCCAAGGCGCTGCAGTATTTCCAGCGCGCACTGTCGGCCGACCCTTACGGCCCCGATGCGAAGAACCTCCAGGACATGATCAGGGGCCTTCAGGCGGCGGCGGGGTCTTGAATCGAGGTGATCCCATGCAGCGTGTGAGGGCGGCGGCCGCGGCGCGCGTGGACTTGGCGGGGGGCAGCCTCGACCTCTGG
>JAKAJA010000222.1 GCA_021814085.1 Acidobacteriota bacterium
CTTCCTGGCCGCCCGCGAGAACGAAGTTATCCAGATCCTCCAGAACCTCATCCTCAACGCCCTGGAGTCCATCGCCAGTTGCGCGCCGCCTCTCACGCGGCGCGCGGTAAGCCTGCACGTGCGCCGCGAGGGGGACCACGCATTCTTCGAAGTGAGCGACTCCGGGCCTGGAGTCCCGCCGGCGAACCGGGAGAGGATTTTTGATATCTTTTACTCCAGCAAAGCGCAAGGAACTGGCCTAGGCCTCTTCGTGGCCAGGGAACTGGCCCGCATGCTGCGCGGAGATCTGGCGATTGCAGAGGGAGAGGACCATGAGTGCCGATTCGTACTTCGTATCCCCGCCGTCGACTAGGATCCTCGTCGTCGATGACAATACGGACCTCCTCGCCACCATCGCCAGCGCCCTTGGCAAGGTGGAGGGCTACGACGTGGAGGTCCTGGGCGACCCACAAGTGGCCCTTCGCCACCTGTCGGAAGCGCCCTTCGGCCTATTTCTCCTTGATATCCGCATGCCCGAGGTGGACGGCATTTCCCTCCTGCGCCACTGCCGGCGCCTTCAACCCAAGGCACCGGTCATCCTCATGACCGCCTACGCCACCGTGGAGCAGGCCGTGGACCTGATGCGCCTTGGGGCCGATTACTACCTCTCCAAGCCATTCTCCCCGGACAGCCTCCGTGACGTGGTCGCCCGCGTCCTGGGCGCCAGCCAGCGGACGGCCCTTCCTTCCTTGTCGCCGAGAGTGTTCCTAACTGGGGATCCGGCCACGCAAGGCACCCTTGCCCTGGCTGAGGCCGCGGCCGGCACGGACGCGCCGGTCCTCATCCAGGGGGAGAGCGGTACTGGAAAGGAGCTGCTCGCCCGCCACATCCACCTCCATTCCAGACGCAGCTCCGGACCCATAGAGGTGGTGAACAGCGCCGCCATGCCCGAGGCGCTTGTCGAGGCCATGCTCTTTGGCTTCGAGAAGGACGCCTTCACGGGAGCCTCCGGGCCCATGCCAGGCCGAATCGAAGCGGCATCCGGTGGCACCCTATTCATGGACGAGGCGGGCGATATGAGCCTGCCCGTGCAGGCCAGGGTCTTGCGCGCCCTCCAGGATAAGACTTTCCAGCGCCTGGGTGACAGCACCGTCCGCTCGGCGGACGTGCGCTACGTGTTTGCCACCAACCGCAATCTCGGGAGGATGATCGCGGAGAGGTCCTTCCGGGAAGATCTCTACTACCGCATCGGCGTCGTGGAACTCACAATCCCACCCCTGCGCCACCGGCCCGCCGACGTGGAGCTTCTCACGGGCATATTCCTCTCGCGGTTCGCGGCCGAATCACATTCCAGGCCGCCGGTCGTGGACGGGGCCGCCATGGAGGTACTCCGCCGTGAGCCATGGCCCGGCAACGTGCGCCAGCTGGAGAACTTCTGTCAGCGCGTGACCATTTTCGCTCCAGCCGGCGAAACCCTCCCGCCCGAATTGGTGCACAGCCTCCTCGCCAACTATTCGATCGGCGCCAAGGCAGGCTTGATCACCACCGGTCCGCCCCACCACAGCCGGGAAAACATCGTCAGGGCCCTCGCCTCGACCAACGGCAACGTCACAAAAGCCGCGGCCCTCCTGGGAATATCCAGGCCCACCTTCTACAGCAAACTGAAGAAGTTCGGCATAGAACCGGGACCGGATAGGGCCGATTAGGCGGGTGCGGGCACCAGCCGATCCGTGGCCCGCCTTGCACCGGTGCCCCCAGCGTATTAGCATTCCTTCATGAAGATCATGGCGACGCTGGTCTCGGCCTTTCTGTGGTTCCTGGGCGGCATCTTCATGCTGTCCGCGGCACATCCGGATGCGGTGGCCCAGCACAAGGTGCTGCCAAGGGTGGCGGTGGGTGCCATCTTGGTCGTGGCGGGATTCGTCCTGGTGGCCCTCGCGTGGCGATCCAGAGGGGGCTCGTCCACTGCCGGCGGAAGTTCTGGTCCCGGCGCACAGGAGGCACCGGGGCAGCTTAGCCTCAAGCCCATCGTCTGCCCCCACTGCGGCGGGCAGGTGGATGCCACCACGGCGACGCTGAACCCCGAGGGGACGCTCACCGTGACCTGTGGCTATTGCAAGGGGACGTTTCTCATTCAGGAAGAACCCAAGTGGTGAAGCGTGAGGGGTTAAGCGTCAGGCGCGAGGGGTCAGGCGTCAGGAGTCAGGCGTGAGGCGCGACAGACGAAACGCGGGATGTCTCATACCAATTTGCCGTCCGTCGTTTACTCTCGTAGGCGAGGATGCACATCCTCGCCGGCCGGGAAATGTATCCCGGCCTACGGGAAAGAATGATCGCCTTATGATTGATGGTAAATTGGTATCAAGCCAAGCGAGAAGGGCAGTGGGCCAGAAAGACCGCGCAAGAATAACCATAGGCCTTGTCGCCAGACAACCTGACCGAAGGCAGACAGGGGGATCAAGGTCATGAAAAGGTTCATCACCGCTCTTCTTCTCCTCGGCGCCACCGTGGCCCTTCTCGCCGAGTACAGATTCCAGGTGCCGCAGAACCAGTGCACGGTGACGGTGAATCCCGACGCCTCCGTCTGGGTGAGCTACACCATCACGTTTGCCAACGAAGGTCAGCCCATCGACATCATCGACGTGGGTTTTCCCGACGATGCCTACGACAGCGTGAAGGCTGACCTGGACGGTGTCCCCATGAGCGACATCCGACCCTCCACGGCTGTGGCCCATGGCGTCGAAGTGCACCTCGGGGACAGGGCCATCCCCGCGGGCCAGACGGGCACCCTCCACCTTACGGCGCGGCTGAAGGAGCGGGTCTTCCCGGACGACAAGGACCCGGCCTACGCCAGCCTCGTCTTCAGCCCCACCTGGTACGGCTCGGAGTACACGAGCGGTACGACCCACGTGGTGTGCGAGTTCGTCCTTCCCGAAGGGGTCGGCCCGGACGAGCCGAGATACCACGGCCTCCAGTTCACCTCGGCGAGGGTGGAGAACGGCCGCGTCCACTACGTCTGGGATGTCCCGCAGGGCTCCCCGTCCCAGCAGTACACCTTCGGCGCCTCCTTCCCCGCCAAGGCCATGCAGCGCCTCGCCGAAAAACCCAAGGGCCCGGGCCTAGGAGCGCGTATTGGAGGCGCCATCGCGAGCCTCCTGGGGCAGTCCATGGCCTGCCTGTGCCCCCTCGGTTTCTTCACCCTCATCATCATGGGCATCGTGCAGAACCGGCGCAGGCGCATGCAGTACCTCCCCCCCTCCGTAGGGATGGAGGGGAGCGAGGTCCGGCGCGGCCTTACGGTCCCCGAGGTGGCCGTCCTCATGCAGAAGCCCGTGGACAAGGTCATGGCCCTTCTCCTTTTCGGCATGCTGAGGAAGGGCATGATCAAGGTCGTCGCCCGGAACCCCCTCAAGCTCGAGGTCCTGCCGGGAGAGGAGAGCACCTTCTCCTACGAGCAGGAGTTCAAGAAGGCCGTCCAGGACGACGGCAAGATCAGCCAGAAGGAGGCGGCAGGGATCATCTCCGACCTCATCAAGCGCGTCCAGGAGAAGATGAAGGGGTTCAGCCGGAGCAAGAGCCTCCTCTACTACCAGGACATCATGCGCAAGGCCTGGGACCAGGTGGGCCAGGAGGACTACTCCCAGGCCTTCGAGTGGCTCATCCTGGACAAGGACTTCGGACCTACGGCCACCCGGCGATTCGGGGACCGGCCCATGCCCCTGCCCATCTGGTGGGGATCCCTTTACGGGCATACCACGGCGGGGACGGGCGGACTCCCGGCTTCCGGCGGGACCTCGGTCCCTGGCCCCGTGGCCGCGGCCAACACGGTGGTTTCCGGCCTGGAGAGCTTCGGCCACGACCTGGTGAACTCGGTGCCGGGGCTCGCCACCGCCGTCACCCAGCAAACGAACCCCATGCCCGTCTCCACGGGCGGCGGCTCCCACGGCGGCGGGTGCGCTTGTGCGTGCGCCTGCGCCGGGTGCGCCTGCGCCTGCGCGGGAGGTGGAAGGTGATGGAGCCGGAGAGCCGGAGAGCCGGGGAGTCGGTGAGATGAAGATCAAAGACTGGTTCAAAAGAGCGATACCCATCGAGCCGGGGTTGTATTCGGGGACCGTGGAGGTGGACGGCGGGGTGCACAGGGTCCACCTCCGGGTGAACCCTTCCCATGACGCCGTCCTCACCATCGATGCGAGCCGCATCCTCCACGTCAACGCCACGGCGGCCGAGATGGTCAAGCACCTCCTGGACGGGCTCTCGGAGGAGCAGGTCCTCGGGGCCATGCTCAAGCGCTACCGCGGCGTGGAGAGGGAACAGCTCCACGGGGACATCCAGCGCATCTTCACGGCCGTCAAGACCCTCTCGGCCACGGACCAGGTATGCCCCCTCACGGACCTGGGGATAGACATCATCGAGCCCTACTCCCCGGACCTCACGGCGCCCATGCGCATGGACCTGGCCCTCACCTACCGCTGCCAGAACCGGTGCTCCCACTGCTACAACGAGCCG
>JAKAJA010000223.1 GCA_021814085.1 Acidobacteriota bacterium
CCCCCAACTACAGGATGGCCGACCACTGGTGGGGCATGATCGTGGACATCGAGAAGTGCATCGGATGCGGAAGCTGCGTCCGCGCGGACAAGATCGAGAACCACGTGCCCGACGAGTTCTTCCGGACCTGGGTGGAGCGCTACCACATTCCTCCACAAGACCTCGCCCGGCCGCAGGCCGAGGAGCTCCCCGAGGTGGATTCGCCCAACGGGGGCCACGACGGGTTCCAGGACAAGTACAAGAAGGGGGACGGCTCCAAGAACTTCTTTGTCCCCAAGCTCTGCAACCAGTGCTCCCATTCGCCCTGCACCCAGGTTTGCCCCGTGGGGGCCACCTTCGAAAGCCCCGACGGCGCCGTCCTGGTGGACCGGACCTACTGCCTCGGCTGCCGCTACTGCGTCCAGGCCTGCCCCTACGGCTGCCGCTATATCCACCCGGAGTTCAACGTGGCCGACAAGTGCAGCCTCTGCTACCACCGCATCACAAAGGGCCTCACCACGGCCTGCTGCGAGGCGTGCCCCACGGGCGCCCGCTGGCTGGTGGACCTGAAGGACCCGAACGACGGCGTCCACGAGTTTCTCCGGACCCACAAGGTGCACGTGCTCAAACCGCAGATGGCGACGGGCGCCAAGCTCTACTACAACGGCCTCGACGGCTCGGTCCGGTAAGGGGGGCGCGATGGAAACGATCCTGAGCGGCGTCCAGGGTTACATGTACCCCAACGAGTACGAGCTCCAGTGGAGCGTCCTCATCGTGCTCTACCCGTTCCTGACGGGGCTCGTGGCCGGGGCCTTCATCCTCGCCTCGCTGGAGCGCGTCTTCAACGTGGAGGCGGTGAAGCCCACCTACCGGCTGGCGCTCCTCACCGCGCTCTCCTTCCTCCTGGTGGCCCCGCTGCCCCTCCAGCTCCACCTGGGGCACCCCGAGCGCTCCTTCGAGATGTACCTCACCCCACACACCAGCTCGGCCATGGCGATGTTCGGATTCATCTACCTCTGGTACCTCATGGCGGTGCTGATCCTGGAGATCTGGCTCGACTACCGGAAGGAGATCGTGCTGACGGCCCGGGCCAGCGCGGGGTGGAAACGCACGCTGTACCGCGCCATGGCCCTCTGGTCCGACAACATCAGCGAGCGCTCCCTCGAGATTGACGACCGGGTGGGCAAGTTCATCACGGTCATCGGAATCCCCTCCGCCTTCCTGCTCCACGGGTACGTGGGCTTCATCTTCGGCTCCATCAAGGCCAACCCCTGGTGGTCCACCCCCGTCATGCCCATCGTCTTCCTCTTCTCGGCCATCGTCTCGGGGGTCGCGACGGTCCTTCTCATGTACATGCTCATCAGCTTCTTCAAGAGCCGCCCCATTGACATGAACTGCCTCGACACCACGGCCCGCTACCTCCTCTACGCCTTCCTCATCGACTTCTCGCTGGAGATGCTGGACCTCATCCACCGGGTCTACGAGGCCGACGAGTCCTTCAAGACCCTGGACTTCATGGTGCACACCCAGCTCTACACCTCCCAGATCCTCATCCAGATCGTCTTCGGGACCCTCATCCCCATCGGGCTGCTGGCCTTCGTGCAGCTCGTGAAGGTGAGCGAGGCGGCCCGCAAGGGGATCTACTTCTTCTCCGCCGCCATGACCCTCATCGGCATCTTCGCCATGCGGTGGAACGTGGTCATCGGTGGACAGCTCTTCTCCAAGAGCTTCCTCGGCTACACCACCTACAAGATGGGGTTCGCCACCCGGGAGGGGCTGCTGCCGGCGCTCGTCCTGCTGGCCCTGCCCCTGGTCATCCTGTTCGTCCTTGTCAAACTCCTTCCGCCGTGGGAGGAGAAGGCCGCGGAGGAGACGAAAGCCGCATGATCGGGAGGTTCGCCATGGCCGATCGGAAACGCACCGCAGCGTCCGCCGCGGGGGGCTTCGCCGTCCTGGGGGCGGCCTGCCTGCTCGCCACGGGGCTCGCCTTCGGGCCCTCGGGGGCACAGGAGCCGCCCAAGGCCCCCGCACCCCAGGACGAGGGGGCTCCCCAGGACATCCAGGTCCCGGCGCCCCCCTTCACCGAGGGCATCTTCCCCTGTACCCAGTGCCACGACGGGAAGACCGTCAAGCTCAACACCACGAGGCGCAAGCTCGTGGACATGCACGACGACATCGTTCTTCAGCACGGCCCCGCGAGCCGCTGGTGCCTGGACTGCCACGACCCGCAGGACCGCGACAAGCTGCGGCTGGCGAGCGGCGAGCGGATCGAGTTTTCCCGCTCCTACCTGCTCTGCGGCCAATGCCACGGGGACAAGTTCCGGGACTGGCGCGTGGGCGTCCACGGCAAGCGGACCGGCGAGTGGAACGGTAAGAAGCAGTACCTCCTCTGCGTCCACTGCCACTATCCGCACGCGCCGCACTTCAAGCCGATCAAGCCCCTGCCGCCGCCCGTCCGGCCCGAAACGCTCCGGGGGGAGAAGGGAGCCCAGCCATGAGCGATTTCCCCGAAACCCGTGCGGCCGAGCCCGAGGAGGCGGGGACCGGCTCCTCCTCCCGGCGCCGCTTCCTGGCGACGGCGGGCGTCGCGGCCGTGGCCGCCGCCCTCGCGGGGTGCAAGAACCTGAGCCTGGAGGAGTTCGTCCAGCGCAATTTCCGCGAGGTCTCCAAGGACGAGCTCAAGACGATCATCGCCAGGCTCGAGAAGGAATACGCGGCGAAGTTCGGAAAGAAGGTCACGGTGGGCCTCGAGCCTCCCCTTCCCGGCGTCCTCTTCGGCTACGCGCTGGACCTCTCGCGCTGCATCGGCTGCCGCCGCTGCGTCTACGGGTGCGTGAAGGAAAACAACCAGTCCCGGGACCCGCAGATCCAGTGGATCCGCGTCCTCCAGATGGACAAGGAGGCGGGCGTGGACATCCAGCACGCCGATCCCTACTACAACCCCGAGCTCGTTCCGCAGGAAGGCCACTTCTACATGCCCGTCCAGTGCCACCAGTGCAAGAACCCGCCGTGCGTGAAGGTCTGCCCCGTGGGAGCCACGTGGCAGGAGCCGGACGGCATCACGGTGGTGGACTACAACTGGTGCATCGGCTGCCGGTACTGCATGGCGGCCTGCCCGTACGGCGCCCGCCACTTCAACTGGGGAGCGCCCCACCTCCCCCCCGAGGAGATCAACCCCGCCACGCACTACCTGGGCAACCGGCCCCGCTCCAAGGGGGTCGTCGAGAAATGCACGTTCTGCATCCAGAGAGTCCGCAACGGGCGCTACCCCGCGTGTGTGGAGGTCTGCCCCACGGGTACGCGCAAGTTCGGCAACCTCCTGGACCCCCAGAGCGAGATCCGGTACATCCTCGAGAACAAGCGGGTCTTCCTCTTCAAGGAGGACCTCAACACCCAGCCCAAGTTCTTCTACTTCTACGGGGTGTGACGCCATGGAGAGCCTGCGGAACTTCGGTCGTTTCGGGGTGGACAGCTTCCGGCTCATCCTGGTGGGCAACCGGTACTACTACGCCTGGGTGGCCTTCCTCCTCGCGCTGATCGGCCTCGGAGCCTTCGCCTACCTCGGACAGGTGCGGGAGGGGCTGATCATCTCGAACATGCGGGACCAGGTCTCCTGGGGCTTCTACATCGGCAACTTCACCTTCCTGGTGGGCGTCGCCGCGGCGGCCATCATGCTCGTCATCCCCGCCTACGTCTACGAGTGGAAGCCCATCAAGGAGATCACGCTCTTGGGCGAGCTCTTGGCCATCAGCGCCCTCGTCATGTGCCTGGGCTTCGTGTTGGTGGACATCGGGCGGCCCGACCGGTTCTGGCACATCATCCCCTTCGTGGGGAGGCTGAACTTCCCGGCGTCGCTCCTGGCGTGGGACGTGCTGGTTCTGAACGGCTACCTCCTGCTCAACTGGTTCGTGGTCACCTACCTCATCTTCTGCGCCTACACCGAGCGCCACTACATCAAGGCGGTGGTCTACCCGCTGGTCCTCTTCTCCATCCCCATGGCGGTCAGCATCCACACGGTCACGGCGTACCTCTACAACGGGCTCGCCGCCCGGCCCTACTGGAACTCCGCCATCCTGGCGCCCCGCTTCCTGGCCTCGGCGTTCTGTTCGGGGCCCGCGATCCTGCTGATCCTCTTGCAAATCCTCCGCAAAACGACCCGGCTGGAGATCAAGGACGAGGCCATCTTCAAGGTGGCCGAGCTCATGGCCTACACCATGGGATTCAACCTCTTCCTGACGGCGGCGGAGGCCTTCAAGGAGTTCTACTCGAACACCGAGCACCTGGTCTACATCCGCTACCTCTACCTCGGCCTGAAGGGCCACAACACGCTGGTGCCCTTCGCCTGGGCCTCCCTGGCGTGCGGCGTCGCGGCCTTCGTCCTCTTTCTGGTCCCCCGCACGCGCAGGAACTGGATCACCCTGAACCTCGGCTGCCTCCTGATCTACTCCAGCGTCTACATCGAGAAGGGGATGGGGCTTATCATCCCCGGCCTCACCCC
>JAKAJA010000224.1 GCA_021814085.1 Acidobacteriota bacterium
GTGCCCTCACATCTTCACCCCGCGGGCGGATGTTTGCCCCAAGGAGGGGGGCCACGAAGACCTTAACGCACTCTCCCTCCCGCTCGGTTTTCTCCTGCATCACGACGGCGTCGGCACCGTCCGGCAGGGGCGCGCCAGTGAGGATGCGCACCGCCTCTCCCGGCGCCACGGAAAGGGAGGAGGGGCTCCCCGCCGGGACATTGCCCCGCAGGCGCAGGCTCACGGGCGCTTCCTGCGAGGCGCTGGCAAGGTCGGCGGCCCGAACGGCGTACCCGTCCATCGCCGAGTTGTCGAAGGGCGGAAGGTCCAGCCGGGCCACCAATGGTTCAGCCAATGCGCACCCGGTTGCATCGGCCAGGGAGACCCTGCGGCGAGGAAGTGGACCGATGTTTGATTCTAAGAGGGCGAGGGCTTCCTCAGGCGAGATCATCTTGTTCACTTTCCTTATGCCCGTTGCCCCTCAGCATCTCCAGAGCGTGGGGGATCAGGTCAAGGACACACTCTAGCGATTCCACGGCCCCCCTCGGGCTCCCAGGAAGGTTTATGATAAGGCGCTGGCCGCGAGAGCCCGCGGTTGCGCGAGAGAGCGCCGCGTGCGGGGATTTCGTTGAGCCCCGCGCGCGCATCATCTCTGGGAGCCCGGGGAGTTCCTTATCGAGGATCATTCGCGTGGCTTCGGGGGTGACATCGCGCGGGCCGAGGCCCGTGCCGCCGGCGGTGAGGAGAAGCTGGGCCACGCCTGTGTCGCACCAAGTCTGGAGGGTGCGACTTATCGCCCCCCAATCGTCGGGAATCACACTTACCTCGACCACCGGCCAAGCCCTTTCCACCAGGAATGCAGCAAGGGCGGGACCCGTGCGGTCTTCGTATTGGCCCCTGGATGCGCGGTCGCTGGTCACCAGGATAGCCGCGCTGAGCCCTTCGGCATTCACTCCCATGCCCCATCCTCCTCCGGAGACGGCCCGTCCCATTTCCTCTTGCTGCTGAACACCCCGGAGCGCCCGCCCGACTTTCGGATGAGGGCGAAGGGGCCCAATTCCATCGCCTTATCCGCGGACTTGCACATGTCGTAGAGCGCCAGGGCGGCCGTGGTGACGGCCACGAGGGCCTCCATCTCCACTCCCGTGCGGCCCAGTGCACGCGCCCGCGACCGGAGGTAAACCCGATCTGGGGCGAAGGCAAAACCTACTTCGGTGCAGTCGAGGAAGAGGGGATGGCAGAGGGGAATGAGGCCCGAGGTCTGCTTCGCTCCCTGGATGCCCGCGACGCGTGCCACGGCCAGCACATCGCCCTTGGACACCACGCCCTTCCGGATGGCCGCCACCGTCGCCGCCTCCATCTTGACCTCACCCACCGCCAAAGCTTCCCGCAGAGTTTCGGGCTTCTGCCCCATATCCACCATGCGCGCCTTGCCGCGGCGGTCCAGGTGGGAGAAGACCGGCTCTTCGGCTCTTTTCCTGGGCATCTGCAGCCTCTAAAGAAAGCGGCGCGCCGCCTCCAATGGAGAAGGTCCGGCGCGCCGTACCGTCCTCTCCTTTCCAAGTCAACCCTCCGGCCCTGCCAGAGGCATCGGGAGGCGGAGTCCTTTCGGGCCCCACCCGCTGGTCCCGTCGCCTTGGCCTTGCGGCTGTAGGCGAAGGGACTCGGAGATAAGAGAGAATATTAATACGCTAGCGTTGCTTGAGCAACCAGACCTAAGGGGGGTAGCTTTAGTTCGCGAGGTTTTCCGACGGCGAGATCGAGCGCGGCATGCTACTTGTCAGGAACGCGCCGGATGAGGTCACCCTCCCTGACCTCGCCCCCCGTGAGCACCCTCGCAAAGAGCCCGTCGGTGGGCATGATGCAGAGCCCGGCACGGAAGTAGATAGAGCAACGCGTGTGACACTCTTTTCCAATCTGCGTGATTTCGAGCCGGACCCCATCCCCTATTTCGAGGACATCGCCGATCTTGACGGCGGTGAGGTCAATCCCGGAGACGCAGAGGTTCTCGCCAAAAGCCCCTGGGGCCACGTCTATATCCTTGTCCTTGATTACCTTGATGGATTCAGTGGTCAAAAGACTCACCTGGCGGTGGGTCTCCACCGAGGCGTGGGCGTCCTGCTCAATACCGAAATTTTCGATGAACCGGGCCGAGGCCCTAGGAGTTTTCTGCGTCCCCTTCTGGGGGCTCACGCACAGGTTCTTGACAATGCCTTCCGATGGAAACTTCCCCATGGTATCTCCTTAGTGCGGCCCCCTAACTAATGTGGATTTCGTTGACTCGGAGTCCTTGTTGCTATCTCTCCTAAGCCGCCGTGTCTCCTGCGTCTTTCGCAGTATTCCGCCGCCCGAGGCGGTGCTGCCGCTGCCACCTCGCTTCGCGACGTGGCAGCCCCTGGAGGACTAACATAGAGGGTGGTACAACGAATGGGGGCTGGTCAGTGTCAAGTCCCACTCCCCTCGGGGGCAGCAAGGCCCGAGAGTCCTGTCGGTCAGGCTTCGAGCAAAACCAAAAGATGAAGAATGCGCAAAGGCAGGTTTTTCATTGATTCTTAACGATCATATCTTGTCCTGGCGAAACCATCGTGTCCGCCCGTTGCTCGGGAAAAGTGAACCAATACCCCTCGCCGCTTTCGCGCCATTGGACTTGCCCGAAGCGGGGAAAGGGAGGCAACTTCATGAGGAGACTACCTGCCAAAGCTTGTAGGCCGTCATCACCAGAACCAGAACACCGAAGCCCTGCTTGAGACGCCTACCCGGGATGTAAAGGGCGGTGATGCGCGCACCCGCAAAGGAACCCATGGCACCCACGGCCAAAAGTAGCACCGCGAGCGGGAGATTCATCTTCGCTGTCGAAATATGCGGGAGAAGAGCGGAGAAGGAAGGCGGCGTGACTGCAAGCGCGTTGATTGCAGCGGCCCGCTTGGGTTCGAAGCCCGCAAGCATGAGCGTAGGTAGCAGCAGAAAACCCGGGCCGACCCCGAGCATTCCAGCCACAACGGCGATGGGAGCCGCCAAAAGTAGGGCGAGCCTAACATCGGGCCCGGCAATTGCGCGCTCTTTGACCTGCTTGTCCGGCAAGAACATCCGCCAGGCAAGATAGGCGACCGCCAAGAAATAGCATGCCCAAAGCCAGGGCGCATGAATGTGCTGGGCGAGCCAGGCGCCTAAGGGTGCAAAGATCGTGGTGACGAGGCCAAGAAGAATAGCCGGCCGCCAAGCCACCAAGCCACCTCGCGCGAAGCCGAACAACGAGAACAACGCCGTAACGCCGTTCAATAGTAGCGAAAGCGGCTGCACTTCATGGACCAAGTCATCCAAGAAGAAGCTGAGAAAAGGCACAGCGATAAACGCCACACCCAAGCCAAGCATGCCTGAGGCAATGGAGAGAATGAGGAGCCCGATTGCCATGATCGGGAGTGTGGAGGTCATCTTAACCCACCTTCAGAACCAGCCCACGCCTTCACACCCTTTTTCGATACATATCTCTCCCGCCGCACGATCAAGGAGGAGCAGGGTCCGGAAAACGCGCAATTTCGATGCCGTCAGAAAAGGTTTCCAGTTCTTCCAACGCGAACAACTTGCGAGCGTTCTCCTCGAATACCATGGACCAGCATTCTTCAGGAATGATCCGGTGGATGAAGTCCCTATAGGCCCGCATTGGGACAAGCGGCCAGTCAGTCCCATAGAGGATACGCTCTGGCTTGCCCATATAATCGACCGCTTCGGCCACACGCTCCGTCAGTTTACCCAGCATTTTGGCCCGATCGGGATCCTCGAAGAAGTCCCTATCCCCAATGAGCAACCCTGAGAGGTCCACCCAGACATTGTCATTCTTGTAGACCACCTCAGCGGCATCTACGAGCCAAGGGTAACCGAAGTGTGCCATCACGAAGCGAACGGCGGGAAACTCGACGGCCACCTCATCCACCAATAGCGGGTGAGCGAATCGGACCTTGGCTCCGGCCACGGGCGTATCGCCGGTATGAATGATGACTGGGAGCCCGTAGCGGCCCGCGAGCCGGTAGTAGGGCCAGTAGGTGGCATTGTCCGGACCGGCGGGTGTGTACCCGGCATAGACTTTCAGAGCCTTCACGCGGTTCTGACGCAGCTCCTCTTCCACACGCCCCATGTTCGCCGAATCGGTTCTGCAGCAATCCGCGACTCCGACCGGGTGGAGTCCCGGGACAAACCGTGCGACCTCCAGGGTCCCCCGAATTCCAAGGGGATCTTCATCGGTACCTTGTTCGCGCCCCATGGCCAGCGCCTGAGTGATTCCAGACTCGGCCATCTCTTTCCCGAGCGCCTCCGCCATGTTGCGGGGGTTGCCAACCACGTTGGGCGATAGACGCTTCAGGAAGGCGGGGTTGAGCAGGTCCACATGAAGGTGGGCGTCTATCACCGCTACCTCCGACACGAGCGTTCTTGTATCCAGACGCCTACCCGGATAATGGGCCAAACGACGCGGCAGGTCCGGCCGCAAATGCGCAGG
>JAKAJA010000225.1 GCA_021814085.1 Acidobacteriota bacterium
TTCATCTACGCCGACCCCAACGCCCGTCCCAAGATCGCCCCCTACCCCTTCACGACCCTCCGGCCCGTCCTCGGTGTGGTGGAGTGGGGCCACCACCAGTCCTTCGTGGTGGCGGACATCCCCGGCCTCATCGAGGGGGCGCACCAGGGCGTTGGCCTCGGGGACCAGTTCCTCAAGCACGTGGAGCGCACCCGGGTCCTCTTCCACCTCGTGGACCTGTCCGACGAATCGGCCTCCCCAGTCCAGCGGGTCATGACCGTGGAGCGGGAGCTGGAAGCTTACGGCGCGGGCCTTAGCGACAAACCGGTGGTGCTCGCCGGTACGAAGTGCGACCTCCCCTTCGACTCCCGGACGGAGGAAGAGCTGAAGAACTACGCCCGCGAGCGCGGCGTCCCCTACCACCGCATTTCCGCAGCCACCCACAAGGGGATCAAGGCCCTGCTGGGCAAGGCGTGGGACCATCTCTCCGCGGAGGAAGACGGGTGAAAACGGGTGTTCTCGGCGGGACCTTCGACCCGCCGCACGTTGGGCACCTCCGCATGGCGCGACTCGCCCAGGCACAGCTCGGGCTGGACCGGGTTCTCTTCGTCCCCTGCTGTCAGCAACCGCTCAAAGGCACCCTTCCCGTGGCCTCCGCCTTCCACCGGGCCGCCATGGTGGCCCTCGCCCTCGCCGGAAAGGACTCTTGGCTCCTGGATGTCCGGGAGCTGGACCGGGGCGGCATCTCATACACCGCAGAGACCCTTGAGGCGCTGGCCACGGCCTACCCACGCGACCACTTCTTTCTCATCGTGGGAGGCGACAGCCTGAGGACTTTCAGGCAGTGGCACCGTCACCCCGACATCCTCGTCGCGGCGGAGCTGGCCGTGGTACCTCGGGGGACGGCGGCCGCCGATTTGGGGGAGCTTCCCAAGAAGCGAATCCACACCCTCAGGGGACGTCACCTCCCTGTCAGTTCCACTCAGGTCCGGCAACGGCTGGCTCAGGGCGAGCCCGTGCCGGGGCTGGTACCACGGGCCGTGGCGGCCTACATTCAACGGCAAGGTCTCTATGGATCAGGCCGGCCGAAGGCCGGTAGGAGGATCGATTGAAGAAGGACGAAAAGACTGTACTGCAGGCCATCCTCGTAACCCTCGAGGACATGAAAGCCATCGAGCCCGTCATCCTGGATCTGCAGAAGCTGACCACCATGACCGACTACTTCGTCATCGCCCAGGGCAACAACTCCCGGCAGGTTCAGGCCATGGCGCGGGCCATTGAAGAGAGGATAACGGCCGATTTCGGCCGGAAACCACACCACATCGAAGGGACGAGCCAGGGCCAGTGGGTCCTCATGGACTACAGCGACGTGATCGTCCACCTCTTCCTCGACGACAAGCGCGGCTACTACGGCCTGGAGCGCATCTGGATGGACGCCCCGCGGATCCTCCCGTGAGCCGGTTGCCCTTGGTGGGGAAGGACCCGGCCTTCAAGGCCGCCGTGGCCCTCGCCAAGCGGGTGGCTCCGGGGAAAAATCCGGTTATCCTCGTGGGCCCGAGCGGAAGCGGCAAGACCCACATCGCCCATCTCCTGCACATGTGGGGCGCCCATCCCAGGGCGCCCTTCGTGGAATGGCACGCGGGCGCCGTCCCCGAATCCCTTCTCGAGGCTGACCTCTTCGGCGTGGGCCGCGGGGCGGCCACGGGAGTGGAGGAGAGGCCGGGAGTATTCGAGGCCGCGGGGCAGGGAACCCTCAGCCTCGTGGGGATTGAGCACCTGCAGGCCCACCAGCAGGCCGCCCTCCTGCGCGTCTTGGAGTACCAGGGGTTTGAGCGAATCGGCGGTGGGGCGGTGAAGGCGGAAGCCAGGCTCATCGCGGCGTTCCAGGATCCCCCCGAGGTGCTCGTCCAACGGGGCCTCCTCAGATCGGACCTCCTCTACCGGCTGGAGGTCATCCGCCTCGAACTCCCTCCCCTGTCCCAACGGCCCGATGACATCCCCCTCCTCGCCCGGCACTTTCTCAAGTTGGCCTGCCGGCGCGCGGCGCGGGGAGTCCCTGAGATGGGCCCCGGGCTCATCCGGGCCCTCTGCGAACACCCCTGGCCCGGCAATCTGAGGGAGCTCTCCCAACGGATGGAAGCCCTCAGCCTGAACCCGGCGCCCCTCCTCACGGAAGAAGACCTCCCCGCGAGTTTCTGGATGGGGCCCTCCCCCGTCGACGAGGGGTTGTCCCGGCGGCTGACCTTGGCCGAGCTCAAAGATGCCTACATCAGGGCCACTCTGGCGCGGGTGGGGGGGAATCGGAGCAGGGCCGCCCGGTGGCTCGGGATCAGTCGCAAGGCGCTCTGGGTCCATTTGAGGCGCGGGAACACTTAGAGTATGATACGGAGTCACCGCGGATGTGGGAACTGGTCGTAATCACCGTGGGGAAGTTCTCGGACCAAGGGTTTCGGCAGTCCGCGGATCGGTATGTACTCATGTCGGGGGGGGAGTGGAAGGTCCGGCTGGAACCGGTGGCGGCATCGAAGAAGAAGGATCCGGATGCCTGCCGGCAGGAGGAGGGCGATGCCCTCCTCAAGCGCTTGCCGAAGGGGTGCTTCACCGTCGCCCTTGACGCCGCCGGGGAAGAGCTGGACAGTCCTGCCTTCGGGCGACTCATGGGGAGGCTGAAGGATTCGGGGCAGAGGGCCGCATTTCTCGTGGGGGGAGCGCACGGTCTCCATGGATCGGTCCTTGGGTCGGCGAAGTTCAGGCTGTCCCTCTCCAGGATGACCCTTCCGCACGAACTGGCGGCCGTGGTCTTGCTGGAGCAGATATTCAGGGCCAGCGCATTCTACGCCGGAAAGGCTTACGCGAAATAAAGGAGCCGTCATGGATAAGAAGAGCCTCAAGCAGTTTGAGAAGGCGCTGGCCGCTAGGCGCACGGAACTCCAGGGCACCTATCGGGACAAGCTCAGCAGGAGCGGGGACGCGGGGGCCGACGGAGCCCTTGACCCGGCCGACGAGGCGTCGGTCAACTACAACAAGGAGTTCTGGTACGCCCTCTCGGACGCGGACCGGCAGGTCATGCGGCTCATCGACGACGCCTTGACGGGGATCAAGGCGGGCACCTACGGCGAGTGCAGCCACTGCGGCAAACCGATCCAGCGCAAGCGGCTCGAGGCCGTCCCGTGGGCGCGGCACTGCGTGGAGTGCCAGGACCTCCAGGACCGCGGCCTCATCACGGAGTAGCAGCGCCCCATGCGCTTCAAGACGGCGGTCGTCACCGGGTTTCTCATCCTCCTGCTGGTCGCGGTGGTGATCCTGGTCGCCCTCAACGGCGCCGTCCTGAAGGCCCCCTTCAACTTCTTCGGCATCCAGGTCCCCACCGCCTGGATCCTCGCCCTCGCTCTCCTGGCGGGATTCCTGAGCTTCGCCCTCTGGCTCGCCGTGAGCGGCATCACCCAGGTGGTGACCCGCTGGTTCCGAGACCTTCGCCAGCAGAATGAGCGGGTGGCGGAGGAGCACTACCTCAAGGGGCTCGACGCCGTCCTCGGCGACCGTCCCCTCGAAGCCATCAACCATTTTCAGCACGCCCTCGACGCGCAGGGCGAATACATGCCCGCCCTGCTCAAGTTGGGCGACGCCCTCCGGACGACGGGCCGGCCGCAGGACGCCCTCGTCCGGCACAGAGCGGCCCTCAACCAGCACCCCGACGATGTTCCGACCCTCTACGCCATTTCGGAGGACTACCTCGCTCTTAGGGATCACGAGGAGGCCAAGAAGTACCTCTGGGAGATCCTGCGCCTCCAGCCCAAGCGAGCCCTGAAAGCCCTGCGGGTCCTTCGGAACCTCTACATACTCGAGGCCAACTGGCGCAAGGCCCTGGAAATCCAGGAACGCATCGGCGACGCCCGGGTCCTGGAGGAGGAGCGGGTCCAGGACGCGCCCTTCACCCCAGGAATTCTCTACCAGATCGGTGTGGAGATGATCCAGCAGGAGAAGTACGGGGACGCCATCTCGCACCTGGAGAAGGCCCGAAAGAAATACCCCGCCTTCATCCCTGCATACCTCAAGCTGGCAGAGGCCTACCTCCTTGCAGGGCAGGAGCAGGAAGCCGTGGAGGTTTACCTCGACGGGTACAGGAAGGTCACCTCCGTGACCTGCCTCCTGGCGATGGAACAGCTCTTTCTCGAGAAGGGGGACCCGGAGAGCGCCGTCAGGCATTACCAGGCCCTGATCGCCAGCACGGACAGGAAAGTGATCCCAAAATTCCTCCTGGGCCGGTTCTACTACCGGCTCGAAGTCCTCGACCGGGCCGAGGCGACTTTCCATGAGATCGAGGGGAGCATCAGCCAGTCGGGCCTCCTGCAGTTTTACCTGGGCCGAATCCGCGAGCGCCGGGGCGATACCCAGAAGGCCTGCGGCCACTACCGGGATGTCATCAAGATCCTCAATCCCTTTGAGCTCAACTACCGCTGCACCTCGTGCGGCGAG
>JAKAJA010000226.1 GCA_021814085.1 Acidobacteriota bacterium
GAGTCGGGAAGAGATCCACGGCGGCCGAGGCGGTGGAAGCGGTCCTCGCGGGCCAGGCCGCAGGCATGAAATCCTCCATCATGGTGTTACTCGGATTGGGCGGAGCCGAAGGTTCCGAGGAGCACGCCAGGGCTACGGCGAAGGCCGCTAACGGCATGCAGCCGAATTTCCTTTCGGCCCTCACCTGGTACCCCGTTCCCGAAGCCCCTCTCTACAGGCAGATGAGCGCGGGCGGGTTCGATCTCCCGGACGACGAGGGGATCCTTCGAGAGATGGAGAGGCTCATCGGAGATCTCGCCCTAAAAGATACGGTCTTCCACTCCAATCACGCATCCAACCCTCTCCCCCTCAGCGGCAGATTGTCCAGGGACAAGGAGCGGCTTTTGAGCGTCATCGCTGCGGCAAGGCAGGGGATTCAGCCCCTCAGGCCGCACTTTCTCAGGGGAACATGATGTCCATCCGGCGTGCGCTCGTTTTGGTGATCGGCATGGCCGCGGCCCTCTGTGCCGCTGCGTCGCAGACGGCCTCCTCGGCCTTCGAATCGGACCTGCGCGGGCTCTGGGAGCACAGGGGCTCGGCGGCCGGGATCGTCTATCTCTACAAGGCCGAAACCCTTCTGGATCTGCAGGACGGCACGGGCGCCTTCGAGTCGGCCCTCCTCAAGGTCCGGGCCGCCCAGGATGCGGACGTGGAAGTGAAATCGCACGCCGCGTACCGGCTGGGCGTGCTCTACAGGGCCATGGGGAGGCTCGCGGAAGCGCGGAAGCTGGATGAGAGCCTCGGATTCATCGACCAGTGGAGGGTGGTGGGGCCATTCGACGACGAAAACAAACAGGGGTTCGACGAGGCTTACGCTCCCGAGGAAAAGATGGCCTGGGAGGGCAAGTTCGAGGGGAAGGGCCACGGCGTCCAGTGGCGGTCCATGCCCGTGCCCGCCGAAGGTGGAGCCGTGCCCTTCGATCAGCTGCTGGCCCCCTCCGAGAAGGTCCTCGCCTATGCCCTCACCTTCGTTTGGATCCCGAAGGACACCCCCGCCGTCCTGAGAGGGGGATACAACGAAGCCTACAGGCTCTGGGTCAACGGAGAACTCGTGGCGTCGAAAAAGTCTTACAACGGGCGCGCCTTCGACCAGCGGGCCGACGGATGCTCCCTAAGCCACGGGTGGAATGCGATCCTGGTGAAGGTCTGCAATCAGGATGAGGGCTGGAACTTCATCCTCCGCATAACCGATGCCGCAGGGAACGCGCTGCAAGGTTGGCGCTGCACCTCCGATCTCTCCAAGGTGGACGAGCGCCGCGAGGCCGTTCTGGCCAAGAACGGAGCACCGCCGGCGGGGTTCAAGCCCTACGACCCGGAGGCGCGGCTCAGGGAGGACGCGGAGAAGGACTCTTCGCCCGCCAACCAGGCCCTCCTGGGCCAGTACATGGCCTTCGAGAAGACCTTCGACCGGAGCGAGGACCCGCAGGTTCAGATCCTTAGGAAGGCCGCGGAAGAAGCGGGCAAGGACGTGGAACTCTGGCTCACCCTGGGAGATGCGGAAACGGACCTCAACAGGCGCCGCGCGGCGTACCAGAAGGCGCTGGACTTGGATCCGGCTGATCCCCTTGCCCTCGAACGGATGGGCCGCTATTACAACCGCCGGGGCATGCCATTTCCGGCCCTCGACTACATCAGGAAGGCTCGAGTATCGGACCCCGACAGCCCCCATCTGGCGGCGCTTCAGGATACCCTCCTCCTCCCCTTCGCCTCGGACGGCCTGGCCATGAGGGACCTTATGGCGCTCTATGCGGGGCATCCCCGATGCACCGCCGTGCAGGAATCCTACCTGGCCGGGCTAAAGGCGAATGGCAACACCAAGGAGGCCGTCAAGGTGCTGGAGGCCTACAGGCTCAGCAACCAGTCCGACGTGGAGGCCTGGTTCGCCGTGATCGCCGACCGGGTCACGACGGGGCGCACGGGTGAGGCCCTCGGCCTCCTCACGGCCATGGGTGAGCGTTTCCCATACCAGAGGAACGTCTTCTACCGAAAGGCGAGCCTCCTCTACTCATTGGAGAGGGGCGCGGAGGCGGAGGCCGCGCTGCGCCCCGTCTTGGCATGGGCCCCCGATTGGCCCGAGGGCCAGGAACTCCTGGGCGACATCCTCGAATCTCTTGGCCAGCAAGAACAGGCCATGGCCGCCTACCAGCAGGCCCTCATCCTCAAACCGCAGATGGAATCGGTGAAGAGGAAAGTCGCCTTCCTGAAGCCCCAGGAGGAGGGGTTCGAGGCGCGCTACCGCATCGACACCAAGGACCTCCCCAAGGATCTCGACACCTTCGCCGGCCAGCAGGCCGTGGTCCTCGTGGATAACACGGCCGTGAAGGTGGAACCTAACGGGCTTTCCTCGCGCTACGTCCAGAAGGTCATCCAGGTCCTCCAACCGGGCGCGGCTCAGCAGATGCAGTCGTGGCCCATCGCCTTCGATCCGGACCGTCAGGAGATTCGGGTCATCGACGCCAGCATCCTTAAGCCCGATGGACGGAGGGTCCACGCCGAGACCATGGTCACGGACGCCCTCTCGGACCCCCAGTACCGGCTCTACTACAGGAACAGGAACCTCGTCCTCAGCTTCCCCTCGCTGGCGGCGGGGGACCGCGTCTGGATCGAATACAAGATTTCGGAAGTGGGGGAGCAGAACGAGTACGGGAGATATTTCGGGGACTGGGTTCCCTTCGCCGGCATGGTCCCCATGCTCCTCAAGCAGTACACCCTCATCATGCCCGAAGACTTCCCCCTCTTCATTGGGGCGAAGGGCATGCAGTCAGAGCCCATCGTGGTCACCCTCAAGTCCCGTAAGGTGTACCGCTGGGTCGTGAGGGACATCAAGCGCATCCAGCAGGAACCGGGGATGCCCGGGTTCTCGGAGGTGGCTCCCTATCTCCACCTCTCCACGTTCCAAAATTGGGATGCCCTCGGGACCTGGTACTCGCGGTTCATAGCGGACCAGTGGGAGGCCACCCCCGAGATCAAAGCAAAGGTGGCCGAGCTCATCCAGGGGGCCAAGACTCCTGAAGAGAAAGTTCGCGCCATCCAGCGCTGGGTCGTCCAGCAGACCCACTACATCGGCCTCGAGTTCGGTGTGCATGGGTTCCGGCCCTACAAGGTGAAGCAGATCTTCGAGCGGCGCTTCGGGGATTGCAAGGACAAGGCCATTCTCATGGCCGCCATGCTTAAGGTCGCGGGTCTGGACGCCTGCCTGGTGCTCATACGGACCAAGGATAACGGGGCCCTCGAAGCAACCCCCGCCTCCCTGGCCATCTTCAACCACTGCATCTGTTACGTGCCCGAACTCAACCTGTTCCTGGACGGGACGGCGGAGTATTCGGGCATGAGGGAGCTGCCCTACCAGGACCAGGGCGTCTGGGTCCAGCTGGTCTGGCAGGACGGCCGTACGAAGCGGATGCAGACCCCCTCCGACAAGGCTGACGACAACAGGTACGAGGGAGCCTACGAGGTCCGGGTATCCCCCACGGCCCTGGAGGCCGAGACCAAGGGCTCGGTGACCATGTCGGGACAGGAGTGCTCCTGGATCCGCCGTCGCTACCAGGACGAAGGCAAGCAGAAGGAGGTCCTGGAGAAGGACCTGTCGGGCTCTTTCCCGGGGACGCACCTGTCGGCCGTCTCCGTCAGCCCACTGGGAGACCTCTCCACGCCCATCCTCATCAGTTTCGAAGGGATTCTCGGGCAGATGTTCAGGCCGGACGGCAAGGATAGGGTAAGCGGCCCCATCTGGATGGGACACCTCAACATGTCGAACCAGTACGCCTCCCTCCCCAAACGAACCCTGCCGCTGGTTACAGACTACCCTTGGCGGCAGTCCTACGCCGTCACCTATGTGCTGCCCTCCGGCGCGACGGCCTCCCTGCCCTCCGAGGCCAAGATAGAAAGCCCCTTCGGCAGCGCGCACCGGACCGTTCGTCAGGACGGGCCGAGGGTGACCCTCAAGGTCGAGGTGAGCCTGACGGTGACCCGCGTGGAGACAACGGAATATGAGGCCTTCAGGGCGTTCTGCCAGCAGGTCGACAAGTTAACCGACGAGCGGATACGCATAGCCTTGCAGGGAGGACAGCCATGAGGCCCCGGATGAAAGCTGCAGCCAAGGTCGGTGTCCTCCTCTGGGTTTCACTCGCGCTCGCCTACTGCCTCCCCGCTTCGGCAGACACGGGGTGGGACCAACTGCTGGCCGGCTCCACGGCGGCCCAGGCGGAGGAGGCCTTCCATCGGGATCTGGACAAGGCCCCGGCCGACGTGGCCGCCGCATACGGGCTGGCGCTCATGCAGCAGGCACGGGGAGAGCGGGAGAAGGCCGTCGTCACCGCCCTGGAGGGACTCAGAAGCTCGCCTTCCAGCCCCTTGGCGTTCCTCCTCGAGGACCTCCTCGGAGACGACGCAACCTTCAAC
>JAKAJA010000227.1 GCA_021814085.1 Acidobacteriota bacterium
ACCGCCCCAAACCCCCCTCCCCGAACATCATCAGAAACCTGGATCTCTCTCTGAAACTCCCGGCCGCCAAGTACGAGAAGCGGCTGGCCGCGGGGAAGGTCCAGATCAACCTCCTCACCCGGAAGCTCTACGAGAAGCAGCAGTCCCTCATCCTGGTCTTCGAGGGGCCCGACGCCGCGGGCAAGGGGGGCGCCATCCGCCGGATGACCTCGGCCATGGACGCCCGGAACTACCAGCACATCGCCGTGGCGGCCCCCACTGACGAGGAGCGGGCCCACCCTTACCTGTGGCGCTTCTGGAGGCCGCTGCCGCGAAGGGGCCGCGTGACCATCTACGACCGGTCGTGGTACGGCCGGGTCCTCGTGGAGCGCATCGAGGGGTTCTGCACCCGCGAGGAGTGGGAGCGCGCCTTCGCCGAGATCAACGCCTTCGAAGAGCAGCTCTCGGAGTTCGGGACCATCGTGCTCAAGTTCTGGCTCACCCTGAGCGCGAAGGAGCAGCTGCGGCGGTTCAAGGATCGGGAGGTGACGCCCTACAAGCAGTACAAGATCACCGAGGAGGACTGGCGCAACCGCGCCAAGTGGGATGCCTACGAGGCCGCCGCCGTGCAGATGATCGACCTCACCAGCTCTCAGAACGCACCCTGGATTCTCGTGGAGGCCGAGGACAAGAGCTGGGCGCGCATCAAGGTGATGGAGACGGTCATCGCCAACCTCAAAAAGGCGCTCGGGTAGAGGGTGGGTATCGCCTTGTGGATACCCGCCTCTTATCCTGGCCGCATCCCGACAACGTCGCGTGGCCCAGAGCACTGAGTTCACGCCGAGGGAAGCCCTTATTAAGCAGCCATTTGAGATTCGAGTATGGGGAATTTGGCCTCGTGAATGCAGCTCTTGTTCGCGTCCGGATCGCCTAGGCGGCCCGACAAGTTTACACTTGCTTACACCTCCCGTTTCTCGCCGTGAAACCCACATGAAAAGGGCATTTCATCTCCCAGGTCTTTCCACAGAATATGTGGAAAACCCTGTGCATATTCCTGTGGGATATTTGCAAACCCCTAGCAACATAAGGGACTTCTGGAGGTTGCACAGGGATTCAGCACCATAAGAGATAAGCATTGTTTTATATGGCTGTTATAGAGAGTGCCATATAACCATTGCCCCTTTCGACCCCCTTCTAAAACCCCTTCTTTTTGAATGGGTTGTCTGTGCAAATCGGCTGCACGGCCCGTGGACATTGCATCTCATGCACCGAAGGTCCAGGTGCTGAAAGCTCGGTCCAGCAAAGGTTAGAAGGATCTCCTCACTCCGGCTCCGGCTCGAGGGGAAGGACGCACTGAGGCCCATCGTTCTTGGGCGAGTTGACGAGAGTACTTACGGATCGGACCCGCATTCCATTCCCGGGATAGGGCTGGAGAAGTGCCAGGAGAAACGCCTTGTCGTGGAATTCGGGGTCCAGCCATCTGCTGTAATGCCGCGGGTTGAGAATGACCGGCATCCGGTGATGGTAGGGCCTCATCAGGTCGTTGGCTCCCACGGTCACGATAGCGCAAGTCCGCAGCTCGGTCCCGTCGGGTGCCTTCCACCTCTCCCAGAGACCCGCGAAGGCGAAGACCTCCTCGTCCGCCAGAGTGAAGCAATAGGGAGTCTTGGACTTTGCCCCCTGAGACCACTCGTAAAAACCATCGGCGAGGATCAGGCACCTGCGCTTGAGAAACGCCTCCCGGAAGGCTGGCTTCTCCGCCACCGTCTCCCCCCGCGCATTGATCATTTTGTATCCAAGGGAGGGATCCTTGGCCCAGGCCGGTACGAGTCCCCATCGGTAGGTGTCCAGCTTCCGATTGTCCCCTTCCTGTACGACCACCGCGACGGCCTGCCCGGGTGCCACGTTGAAGCTCAGCCGGGGTTCCCTGGCGGTCTCCGCCACTCCGAATCCCGCCATAACCGCAGGTGAGAGCTTTCTGAACGTGAACCTTCCGCACACGATGGGCTCCTTGAGTATTCCCTCATGGTACACGATGGCCAGGAATCCGCTAACGGTAGCGCCGATCGTCCTTCGGGAGAGCGCTGTAGTACCATGGGCGAGCGAGAGGCCGTGATGAACACAAGACTACGTGAATTCCTCTTCCCGACCCTCAAACCCCAGTTCTTCCTCAGGGTTATCCTGATCGCCCTCTGCGCCTACCTCTTCTTCGGCCACGTCCTCACGCCCTTCGTCTGCCGCGGCAAAAGCATGGAGCCCACTTACCACGACGGCAGCTTCAACTTCATCTGGAAGGGAAAATACTGGTTCTCCGAGCCGAGGAGGCAGGACGTGGTCACGGTCCGTCTGGCCGGTGAACACGTGGTCTACCTGAAGCGGGTGGTGGCCTTCGCCGGTGAAACGGTCGAATTCAAGGAAGGCGTTTTATTCATAGACGGTCACGCCTTGCAAGAGCCCTACGTCAACGGTCCCTGTAACTGGAACCTCTCTCCACGGAAGGTAGAGCCCGGACAGGTCTACATCGTGGGGGATAACAGGAGCATGCCCATGGAGCAGCACGACTTCGGACAAACCTCGGAGCGCCGCATCGTAGGGGCGCCGCTGTGGTGAAACGCAATCGCGTCCTCGCCGCCCTCGGCATCCTCCTAGGCCTCTGGGGCCTTTGGTATTTCTTTCCCACCAGGGAGCGACAGGTACGGCGCCAGTTCAAGTCCCTGGCGGCGTGGGCATCAAAGGATGGGGAGGAGGGGTCCATCGCATCGCTGCAGGTTGCCAGGGAGGCGAGGGACTATTTCTCGGACCCGTGCCAGTGGACCGCCGAGTCCTACCATCTCGCGGGCAACGTGTCCATCAACGAGATCACGCAGTACGTCTTCGCCACACGCACCCGCATGGACCGGCTCTCCGTGAAGTTCTACGACCTGGTGGTGGACTTCACTCCGGAGGGCCAGGCCCGCGTCACGGCCACGGTCCGGATCGTGGGGGCCGGGAAGGGTGGCGACGCGCTCAACGAGACCGGCGAGCTGCGGTGCACCCTCGCCAAGGAGGACGGCCGCTGGCTGCTGAAGACGGTCATCCTCGTCCAGGTCCTGAAGAAGTAGGTTTCATGCCTGTTTCGGCGCTCCAGAGGAGAATCGCCGACAGCGCCCCCGCCATAAAGGCCATGGTCCAGAGGGCCTCCCCTCCCCACGCCTCCAGCACTTTCGTGCCCAGCCACGGGCCGGAGATGAGGGACAGGCTGAAGACCGCCTGGTAGAAACCCATGTACTCGCCCCGCCGCCCCTCGGGCGAGAGGTCGGCCACGAAGGCCGCCGAAGAGGGCAGGAGGATCATCTCTCCGAAGGTCCACACCACCACCGTCGCGGCCGTGCTCCAGAACCCCCGCGCGAAGACCATGGCCCCGAATCCAGCGCCCACCAGAAGTGCCCCGAGCGCCAGCGCCCGGCCGTGGCGCCACGCGCCCATGGCGGCGTTGAGGGGAACCTCCACGAGGATGATGATCCCCGTGTTCACCGTGAGGAGAAGCCCGAAGGCCGATTCGTGCAAGCCCAGCCCGCGCACAAGGAAGAGGGGCATGGTGGACATGAGCTGGAAGAACACCACGGCGGCCGGGAAGAAGGCCGCGAGGAAATAGATGAAGCGCGGGTTGCGGATGGCCCTCGTCCCCGATTCCGGCCTGGAATTTTCGGCCTCCTCTCCCGGCTCGGGGAGGGCACGGCTCGACCGGAGGTAGAGCGCGAGCACGGTGGCGGAGAGGAGGGTCGTCACCCCGTTCACGCCGAATAGGGCCGGGAAGGAGATGGCCGCCAGGAGGCCGCCGGCCGCGGGCCCGATGCTCATGCCCAGGTTGATGGAAAGGCGGTTGAGGGCGAAGGCCGCCCTGCGCTGATCCGTCCTTGCAAAATCCGAGAGACTGGCCAAGTTCGCGGGCCGGAAGGCCTCGGCGATGACGGACCAAGCGAATATCACGGCGAGGATCGCCCAGTAGGGCTTGATGAGCGGGAGGGGCAGCATCAGGAGCCCGGACCAGAAGAGGGCCACCTTCATGACCCGGAGAGATCCGAAACGGTCGCAGAAGAGACCCGCGAAGGGGCCGCTGATGAGGGAGCCGACCCCGTAGACGGAGAGGGCCAGGCTGGCCCGGGTGGCGCTGAACCCCATGTGCACCGTGAGGTAGAGAACCAGAAACGGGAGGACCATGGTCCCCGCGCGGTTGATGAGGGTCGCCGTGCAAAGGATCCAGATCTCCCTCCTCAGGCCCCTCAGGGACGCCCACGGGTTCATTCCGGCGCTCCTCCATTCCACCCCGCATTATGCCCCGCGATCCCATGGGCGCAAAGGCTGTGCGCGAGACCGGGGCTGTGACAGAATAGCCGCGCGAGGACGACCTCATGCCTGACCTGCTCGTGAAGCTTTACGAACTCCCTTCCCTGGAGAAGCGGTTGGA
>JAKAJA010000228.1 GCA_021814085.1 Acidobacteriota bacterium
TTCACGGATGCCAAGAGCGCCAAGAAGGGCCTTTTCGAACTCGCGGACGGCGGAACCGTCTTCCTGGACGAGGTGGGCGAGATAGGCCCCAACCTCCAGTCCAAACTCCTCCGCTTTCTCGAGGACCGCACCTTCAAGCGTGTGGGCGGCACGACCGACATCAAGGTGGACGTGCGCATCGTGGCGGCCACCAACGTGAACCTCGAGCAGGCCGTGGCCGAGGGCCGGTTCCGCAAGGACCTCTACTATCGCCTCAAGGTCATCCCCATCTTCCTCCCGCCGCTGCGCGAGCGCCCCGAGGACATCCCCCTCCTCGTGAAGTACTTCATCGACCACTTCAACCGGGAGTTCAAGAAGAACACGCGCGGCGTGAGCCACGCGGCTATGCAGGCCCTCCTCGAGTACCCGTGGCCCGGCAACGTGCGCGAGCTCAAGAACCTCGTGGAGCGCGTCATGATCCTCGAGAACAAGGAGATCATCGACGTTCCCGACCTCCCCCGGGAGATCCTCGGCCAGGAGCCGAGCCGCCCCGCGGAGCAGACCTTCAACCTCCCCCCCGGCGGCATCGTCCTGGAGGACGTGGAGAAGAGCCTCATCGAGCAGGCCCTCAAGCGCACGGGCGGCAACCAGACCCGCGCCGCGCGCCTCCTCGGCCTCACCCGCGACACGCTCAGGTACAGGCTCAAGAAGTTTGAACTGGAGTGAACGAGGTGAGTAGGGGATGAGGTGAGTAGGTGAGTAGGTGGGGCGACAGCATCGTGGTCTCGCCGCATTTCCCTACTCCCCTAATCACCTACTTACCTACTCACGACCATCAAAGGACTCCCCGTGAGAGCAATCATTTTCGACCTGGACGGCACGCTGGCGGACACGGAACCGGATATCCAGAACGCCTTTGCCTCGGCCTTTTGCGGCCTCAACGTGCCCACGCCTCCGGCGGCGGCGCTCAGGGCGGTCATCGGCATGCGCCTGGAAGACTGCTTCGGGCGCTTTCTCGACGGGGACATGGAGCGGGCCGCGGAAGGCGCCCGCCTCTTTCGGGTGTGGTACGCCGGCCACTACATGGACGAGACCCGGCCCTATCCCGGAGCCGACGCCTCTCTCCGGGTCCTCGCCGCCAAGATGCCCTTGGCCCTCTGCACCATGAAGAAGTGGCAGTTCGCGCGCAAGCTCGTGGACGCCTTCGGATGGAGGGACCTCTTCAAGGAGGTCCTCGGCGCCGAGGAGGGGTTCGCCCCCAAGCCCGAACCCGCCATGCTCCTCGAGCTCTGCCGAAGGCTCGACGTAAAGCCCGCGAATGTCCTCTACGTTGGAGATACTGCAATGGACGCCGGCATGGCCCGCAACGCAGGTGCACCTTACGCCTACGCCGCTTACGGCTACGGACCGGCGGAGAGTGTGGCGGAGTTTCCGCGTGTTGCAAGCCTTGGTTCAGCAGGGGAGATTGAGGCACTCGGCTGAAGCCGTGTAGGGTGGACTCCGCAACGCGGTGTCCACCATTTCTGTCTACCCTTCGTTAGCCACGATTGCCACCGCCCGTTTGGTTCGCCCCCCTCTTTTGGTGGACGCTCGCCGCTTCGCCGCTCGGGTCCACCCTACGCAAATTCGGGGGCGGCGTGTTATGAATGGGGCATGGCGGATTATCGGCGGGTGCAGGTGGAGGGTGGAACGTACTTTTTCACGCTGGTAACCAACCGCCGGCAACCGCTGTTTCTCCGGCCTGAGGCGCGGCGGGTCCTGCGTTCGGCGCTGGTGCGTGTCCGCTCGTCCCGGTCATTCACCTTGGATGCCGCCGTGCTCCTGCCGGACCATTTGCACCTGCTCGTAACGCTGCCACCTGGCGATGCCGACTATGCGACGCGCATCATGCTCCTGAAAAAGCACTTTACTGAAATTGCGAAGCTCTGCACGGCCTTACGCCAAGGCCCCGTCACGGAACACGCTAAGCAACGGGGCGAGGCCGGCTTCTGGCAGCGGCGCTACTGGGAACACACCATCCGGAACGACAAGGACTACGGGCATCACCTGGACTACATGATGTTCAACCCGGTTAAGCATGGCTTGGTCTGCAAGGTGGCTGACTGGCCCTATTCTTCCTTTCACCGTCTTGTCCGAAAAGGGCTGTATCCCAAGGATTGGGGCGGGACCAACGGGCCGAACAATATTGACGCCGGTGAATGATGTAGGGTGGACTCCGCAACGCGGTGTCCACCATTAAATTGGTGGACGCTCGCCCGCCTTCGGCGCGCTCGGGTCCACCCTACGTTTTCCTCAATCTTCCCTTCTCCCGCTTTGGAAGGAATGAGCCCAAGCGCCCACGGGCCCACGAGCCCATGCAAGAAGCGTAAGCGTCGGGGATTGCTCTCCCACTCTCCTAGTCCCCTAGTCCCCTAGTCCCCCAGTCCCCATTCTCCCTGCCCCCTGCCCCCTGCCCTCTGCCTCCTGCCCCTCATCACTTCGCCAGCTCCATCCTGACGGGCTTCCCGAGCCCCGCGGCTTCGAGGACGGGCTCGAGGGTGGCGGCGTCGCCGACGACGACCCAGGTGAGCTTGGACGGGTCGAGGAGGGCGCGCCCGGCCTCCTGGACCGCATCGAGGGTGAGGGATTTGAGGGCCGCCACGATCTTCTCGTGGAAGTCGGCCGGCAACCCGTGGACCCACAGGGAGCCGAAGCCCTGGGCGAGCTGGGCCTGGGTCTCGAAGTTCTGGGGGTAGCGCAGGACGATGCCGTCCCGGGCCTTTTCGAATTCCTCCTGGGTCACGGGGCGGTCCGAGAGGATGGCTTCCATCTCTTTTCTTGCCTCGACGAGGGACTCCACCGTCTTGTCCGCCTGCACGGCCGCCGACAGAATCCAGGGCATGTCGCCCAGCTGGAGGTCGAGGTAGGACCGGGCGCCGTAGGTGTAGCCCTTGTCTTCGCGCAGGTTCATGTTGAGTCGGCTCGTGAACAGACCGCCCAGGACGGCATTGAAAACGAGGAACGCGGGGTAGCGCGGGTCGCTCCGGGAGAGGGCGAGCTGGCCCGCGGCGATGAACGCCTGCGGCGCGTCGCTCTTGTCTGCCAGGAAGAGCCCCGGTTCGGCGAGCCCCTCGGCCGCCTGGGCCGATTCGGGCGCATCGCCGCCCTTCCATCCACCCAGCGCCTTTCTCGCTGCTTCCGCGGCATCCTTGGCGGTCACGTCGCCCACCAGGACGAGGAGGGAACGGGAGGGCACGAACCGCTTCGCCCAGAAGGCTTTCGCGTCGTCCAGGGTGGCGGCGCCCAGGCTCGTCTCGGTCCCCTCGGGCGGGTGGCCGTAGGGGGCCCGTTCTCCGAAGAGCCTGGCCTTCAGGGCCCAATCCCCGAGCTGGGATGCGTCGTCCATCTCCCGCTGGAGGTCCGAGAGGTGGTCCTTCCGGATGCGCTCCAGGTCCTCGGCACGGAGGTCGGGACGCGTCACCACGTCGGCCAGCAGGGAGAGGCCGCCCTCCACGTGTTCCGTCAGGAGCGAGAGGGAGAGGACGGCGTAGTCCAGCTCCACGGAGGTGGAGAGGTTCGTGGCGAGGGCCTTCTGGCGGCGCGCGAGGTCCAGGGGACCCATCCCCGCCGCGGCTTCGTCCAGGAGATCCGCGGAGAGGTCGGCCAGCCCCGGCAGGCTCTCGGGGTCGGAGGAGGAACCCGCCCTCGTGTAGAGGGCCGCCGTGACGAGGGGGATGTTGGGCTGGTGGCTCACCCAGACGCTCAGGCCGTTCTCCAGGGCCGTGCGATCGACTTTCGGGAAGGTGAAGGAGCCCTCGGGGCCGGGGCCGGGAAGCGTCGTCCGGTCCACCACCACGAAGGCTTCCCGCCGCTTGGGGACGACGGATAGGGCCACGTAGCGGTCCTTTGCGAGGTAGTGCCTCGCCGCGTCGGCCACGGCCTCCGCCGTGAGGGCCTCGTAGCGCTCCAGGTCCTTCTCGAGGTAGGAGGGATTGCCCGTGAAGGTCTGATATTTGTTCACGAGGTCGCTCACCCCGCCGAAACCGCCAAGGGATTGGAGGCGCTTGAGGAGCCCCGCGCGGATGGCGTCCACCGCGGCCCGCACTTCCTCCTCCGCCACACCTTCCGAGGCCAGGCGATGGATCTCCTCCCACACGGCGTGTTCCACTTCGTCCAGGCTCCTGCCGGGCTGGGCCGTGGCGATGACGGAGAAGGTTCCCGCCAGTTCGCAGGCCTGGTTGTAAGCCCAGACCGCCTGGGCCACGGAGTGGTCCACCTGGAGACGCCGCACGAGGCGCGAGTCTTTCCCCGTGGAGAGGATGAAGCCTAGGACGGAGAGGGCCGCCGCGTCGGCCGTGAACTGGACCGGCGTGGGCCATTGGAGGTAGAGCCTGGGCAGACGGACGTTGTCTTCAGCAGAAAGCCGGGCCGGGCGGAAGAGCTCGGGGACGGAGGGCTGGACG
>JAKAJA010000229.1:0-462 GCA_021814085.1 Acidobacteriota bacterium
CAAGGCGAGATTGCTTCGCCGCGCTCGCAATGACAGGGGGAGTGGATGGCGAATGTCGAATGTCGAATGGCGAATGGTAAATGGTAAATGGCGAATGTCGAATGGCGAATGTAGAAAAAGGCGGTGCGATGAATTCTTTCCATCATCCTTCCTTCCACACTCCGCACTCCAGATTCGACATTGGACATGTCAATTCCGCCTTCCGACTTCCGCCTTCCGCCTTCCGCACTCATTGCTCACTTTCCCCTTTTCACTCCTCACTCCTCACTCCTCACTTTTCCCTCTTCCCCGCCCTCCAGCGTGAAATAGAACGTCGCCCCCTTGCCCGCCTCACCCTCGGCCCAGATCTTGCCGCCATGCCTCTGGATGATCCTCCGGGCGGTAGCGAGCCCTACGCCCAAGCCGGGAAACTCATCCGAGTCGTGAAGGCGCTGGAACGGCTGGAAAAGCTTTCGCGCGTAT
>JAKAJA010000229.1:472-4416 GCA_021814085.1 Acidobacteriota bacterium
TACCCAGCTCGACGTGGGCGCGCTGGAGCTTGCCCGTGAACTTCCAGGCGTTTCCAAGGAGGTTTTGGAGGAGGGCCCGCACGAGCCGCGAGTCGGCGTACACGCTCCCAAGGTCGCCGGAGACCACGAACTCCACGTCCCGTTCCGGCTCCGCCTGACGCAGGTCCTTCTCCAAGCCCCGGGCGACCTGAGCCATGTCAACGGGTCCTTTGCTCAATTCCCCGCGAATCACCCTCGAGAGCTGGAGCATGGCCTCGATGAGCTCGGCCATATGCTGGGCCTCGGCCCGGATGGTTCGAAGGTAGTCCCTGGCCGTTTCGTCCAGGCTTCCCCCATAGTCCTCCAGCAGGATATGGCTCCACCCATCGATGCGCCGAAGGGGAGCACGGAGGTCGTGGGACACGGAGTAGGCGAAGCTCTCCAGCTCCCTGTTCGCGACGGAAAGCTCGCAGGTGCGCTCAAGAATGCGGGCTTCCAACCCGGCGTTGATGCGTTCGATTTCGACCTCCGCGCGCTTGCGTTCCGAGATTTCGCGCTTCAGCATCGCCATCTTGTGTTCCAGCTTGTGAAAAAGGGCCTCGTTGTGCTGTCTGAAGAACTCCATCTCCGCTCCCAGGGGCCGCGAGGGAGCCAGGTTCCTGTCACGGCAGTTTTCAAGGACCTCCTCGATGGCCCGTGTCAGCACGCTGGGCTCCGCCGGCTTGATGATGTAGCGATCTGCCCCGAGCTCGAGGGCGAACTGCTCGTCCTTGGGCTCCGTGTATGTGGCCGTATAGAAAATGAAGGGGATTTCCTTGAGGCTCTCATGGGCTCTCCATTGGCGGCAGAGGGCGAACCCGTCCATGACGGGCATGAGGATGTCCGTGACGATCAGGTCCGGTGGGTTCTCACTGGCAAACTTTAGCGCCTCCGCCCCGTTGCTCGCCGAGATCACCTCGTATCCATGGCCCCGCAGAAGCACCTCGATCATGTAGCGGTTTTGGGCTTGGTCATCGGCGATGAGCACCTTCGTCATGGCGCACCTCCGTCAAATGCGCGGCCCTTTAGATGTTCCTCGACCTGCGCCAGGAAAGTCCCTGGATTGATGGGTTTCTCGATGTAACCCGTACATCCGGCCTCGAAGGCCTTCTCCCGGTCGCCGGCCATGGCATAGGAAGTCAAGGCCACGATGGGCGTGTCCGCCACGGCCTGGTTGCTCCTCAGATGTTTGGCCGTGGCGTAGCCGTCCATGCCCGGCAGCTGAATGTCCAGCAGAATGAGATCCGGCCTGTGAAGGCCGGCCATTTCAATGCCCTCCCTCCCATCGCGGGCCTGGAGAACGCGATAGCCCTTGGCGTTCAGCAAGAACGTGACCAGGTAAAGGTTCTGCTCGTTGTCCTCGATATAGAGGATCGTTGTCTTCATGCCGCACCCCCTTCGGAAGGAAGGGTGAAAGAGAAGGTGCTGCCTTTACCCCACTCACTTTCCACCCATATCTTGCCACCAAGCAACTCCACGAGCTTCTTGCAGATGGACAGCCCAAGTCCGGTCCCTTCGTACTTTCTTGTGATCCCGGAGTCAATCTGCCGGAAGGGCTTGAACAGGCGGTCCAGGTCCTCGCCCTTGACGCCTATCCCCGTGTCGGTGACCCGGACCGTCACTTCGCCGTCCCGCGATGAGCATCCCACCCGAATCTCGCCCACATCCGTGAACTTGATGGCGTTGCTCAGGAGGTTGAGGAGGATCTGCTCCACACGCCTCCGGTCGCTGGAGACGAACCCCACGCCGGGCGAAATATCGAGGGCGATGGCGATACCCTTCTTCTCGGCCAGCGGCCTGGCGGCGCGACTCGCCTTCTCGATGGCCTCGCGCAGTGCGAAGGGCTCGCGTTGGACCTGCAGCTGTCCGGCTTCGATCTTGGAGATGTCCAGCACGTCGTTGATCAGGCTCAGGAGGTGGCCGGCGCTGTCGCCGACCATGCCGAGCTGCTTCTTCTGCTCGCCGTTCAGCGGACCCCCCAGCCCTTGAAGCAGGATGCCCGTGAACCCGATGATGGAATTCAGCGGCGTGCGGAGCTCGTGGGACATGGTGGCGAGGAAGGCCGACTTGATGCGGTCCGCCGCTTCGGCACGGTCCTTGGCCTCGGCCAGTTCCGCGGTCCTCATCTTGACGAGATCCTCGAGGTGCTCGCGGTGCCTGGCGAGCTCCTCCTCGTCCCGCCTCCTCGCCGTGATGTCGGACCCGATGCTCAGGATCTCCCTGACCCCTCCCCGCTCGTCCAGCACCGCCTTGTTGGTCCAGGCGATCCACACTCGCTCGCCGTTGCGCCGCACGTTCTCGTTGATGTTCTGCTCGAAGGCGGCGGGGGCTCTTGAGATGTCGTCCATGAGCGGCTTCAGGTCCCGGCCGCCGCTCTCCGATTCCGGCACGAGGGTGCCGACCAGATGTTGCCCCAGTATCTCCCCCTCCCCATAGCCGAAGAAGCGTTGCCCGAACTCGTTCAGGAAGGTGATCAGCCCGTCCGGGGTCCAGCGGAGGATGATGCTGTTGGCGTTCTCCACCAATTCGCGATATTTTCGCTCGCTCTCGGCCAGGGCCTCCTCCGCCTCTTTCCGCTCGGTGATGTCCACGGCGATGCCCAGCAGGCTGTCCGGGGCGCCGCTGTCATCGAGCGAGATTTCCCCCTGCGAATGCACCCACCGCACCTCGCCGTCGGGGCGGACGATGCGGTGGTCGATGTCGTATGGCTCGGTCCCCTGAACGGCAAGCTCGAGCGCGTGCCGCACCCGCGCTCCGTCGTCGGGATGGACCGATTTCTCGACCAGGGCGGGCGTCGTGATCGTCCGCTGGCGATCAATGCCGAATATGCGGCAGATCTCCTCGGATAAGAATATGCGGTTGGTCCTAAGATCCCAATCCAGAAAGCCCATCTTCCCCACGTGCTCGGCTTTGAGGAGCCGTTCCTGGAGCGCCCTCGTCTCCGCCTCGGCCAACTTTCGGTCGGAGATGTCTTCGGCAGTGGACCACATATACGTCTCGCCACGGCGTTCAACGAGGATGCCTGAGAGACGGACGGGAATCCGCGTGCCGTCCTTGCGGAGGTACTCCTTCTCGTATGGGCCATAGCGACCGGTCTGGTTCAAGCTGGCGATCAGCGCCTTCTCCTGTTCCTCGTACTCCTTCGGCGTGACGTCCCAGTAGGTCAGGGAGAGGGTCTCCTCCACGGTCCGGCCCAGGAGCGTGGCATAGGCCGGGTTGACTTCTATGAGGCGGCCATCCATCGCGCAGAGTGCCATGCCCATGGCGCTCCGGTCGAAGACTTCGCGCTCGAACCTGTACGCGTCGCGGAGGCGACGCCTCTCCTCCCCTATCTCCCATACCGTGGAGCTCAGGACCAGGGTTGCCACGGCGATGGAGCCGATGAACGCCTGCTGAAGCAGGAGCGATTGCTGAAAGGTTTCCGCCGCGAAGGGCGCGGCTCCTTGGAGGGTTCCCCAGGTGGCCAGCCCAGCCAGCAACAGGACGATGGCCGAAGAGAAAAACATTCCCAGACGCACCCCCACCAGGGCGATCCACGGGATGAACACGACGATTAGCGCGGGGGTGTCGAAGAAGCTCACGTACCAAAGCGCCGAAGTGCCAGCCGCGAAAAGGAGGAATTCCACGCGCCTCCTGAGAACCCCGGCACCGGACGCCCATTGATCAAAGGTCATGACGAGGGGGGTGACCAGCAAGGCCCCCGTGGCGTCGCCCAACCACCAGGTCAGCGCCGAGGCGCCGAATATGCCCCACCGGCCCGTGGCGGCGCAAAGGGCCGACACGCCCACCAGGGCGCTGAGAGCCGTGGCAAGGAGGGCGGCGAGGAAGATGAACGACACCACGTCCCGGGATCGGAAGAAGGGGTTTCGGGCCTCCGTGAACCTCGCCATCAAGAAGCCAGCGAGGAGGGCCTCCGCGCTGTTTCC
>JAKAJA010000230.1 GCA_021814085.1 Acidobacteriota bacterium
GTATTCACGGCGCTCCTGGCCTGGCTGTTCTTTCGCGAGGGGTTCGAGGGGCGTGTTGCCCTGGGGATGGCGCTGGTCGTCCTGGGATGTGCCGTACTCTCCCTCCCCGAGAAGTTCGCCCTTGGCCCCCTGACGGGGCCTCTCCTCATCGCCGGTGCCTGCCTCTCGTGGGCCCTGGATAACAACCTCACGCGGGCGCTCTCGGAACGGGACCCCACCCAGGTGGCCATGGCGAAGGGGCTCGCGGGCGGGGCGGTGACGGCCCTGATGTCGGTGCTCATGGGGATCCCCCTGCCGGGCCTGGGCGCTGTCGGAGGGTTCCTCCTTCTCGGAGCGCTGGCCTACGGCCTCAGCCTGGTCCTCTTCATCGTCTCCCTTCGCGCCGTGGGAACGGTAAGGACGGGCATGGGGTTCGCCCTGGCCCCTTTCGTAGGAGCCGCGCTCTCCTTCGGCCTCCTCGGCGACCGCCTGTCGCTTGGATTCTCGGTGGGGATTGTGATCGTAGCGCTGGGCCTCTATTTTACTCTGGCCGGCTCGCACCTCCACGAGCACCTGCACGAGGCCACGGTCCACGACCACGCCCACGTCCACGACGAGCACCACCGCCACGAGCATGAAAAAGGCTCTTCCCAACGGGAGCCGCACGCCCATCCCCACGAGCATGAAGTGCTACGCCACGCTCACCCGCACTACCCGGATTCGCACCACCGGCATTCGCATTGAGCCTCCCTGTTGCGCCCGGAGATTCCGTGAGCTACTTTGTCTTCAAATAGGGGGCTCACATGAACGGATCGACCGGGACCAAGGGATGGTGGTCTGCCATGGCGGATGTCCGAACACCGATGGCGCTGGTGCTGATTGCGGTGACTCTGGCGGCATGCCTTCTGGCGGGGCTCCCCATGTCTGCCCAGGCCTTGGGCTCCATTCACATCATCAGCGGGCCCGACGCCGTTCGCATCTCGGGCAGCACGGTCACCGTGACGTGGGTGACGGACAAGGCCAAACCGGGCCTCGTCAAATGGGGGAAGAAGAAGGGCGAGTACCAGCACCAAGTCAAGGAGACCAGTTCCTCGGCGAACCACACGGTGACGATTACCGGCCTGTCGCAAAAAACCACCTATCACTACAGGGTCGTGACCGGAACCGCCAAATCCGCCGACGGGACCTTCACCACGGCCAACTACAGTGATTCCACATTCACCTTCGCGGACATGGGGGACAACCGGGGCACGAACCACGACACGGACATGGTCAGCGTGACGCCATCTTTCCAGAACATCTTGAACGCGGCCGTCGCCAAGAAGCCGGCCTTCACGGTCCACGTGGGGGACATCTTCCACGGCCCGGGCGACGAGAGCCAGATGGAGAAGATGTACGGCGTCTTCAAGGCGGCCCTCCAGCCCCTGATCAACGTATCCTCCTTCACGCAGTATCCGTTCACCGTCAGCCCGGGGAATCACGAGATGAGCCCGTGCCACCCGCCGTGCACGTCGAGCTTCGACCCCTACGCGTACTTCAACCAGCAGATGCCGAACCAGCCCCAGAACGGTCCCTCGGGCTACCTCGGGACCTGCTTCTCCTTCGACTACGGCAACACGCACGTGGCCTCCATGGACACCTGCCGGTACAACGCACAGGCCACCACCTACGACTTCGACTTCTTCCACCTGAGCGACGCGGAGCTCGATTGGCTGGACCAGGACCTCACGACGGCCCAGGCCAACCACGTCCGCCACATCTTCGTCTTCGGGCACGCCCAGGCCTTCAGCCCGGACGGCGTCGATTGGTCCACCCAGAGCTCAGGGACGCAGGCCGACCTCTACGCCTTCAACGAGATGGTGCTGGTGGGGGCCTCCGGCACGATCCTGACATCCCAGGACGGGGCGACGTGGACGCCGGTGACATCCGGGACGAACGCCACGCTGCGCGGCATCGCCTCCAACCTCCCGGCCATCATGGTGGCGGTGGGGGACAACGGGACGATCCTCACCTCGGCGGACTCCGGCACGGCCTGGACCGCGGCCACGTCGGGGACGGCCCAACAGCTCAACGGGATCGTCTATTCCGGTTCGCTCTTCGTGGCGGTCGGCAACGCGGGCGCGATCCTGACCTCCAGCAATGGCACGACGTGGACGGCCCAGAACTCGGGAACGACGCAGAGCCTGTACGCCGTCGTCTATGACGCGGAGGGGAGCCAGAACTTCTTCGTCGCGGTCGGCGCTTCGGGAACCATCCTCACGTCCGATGACGGGAGCACCTGGACCGCTCGGACGTCGGGCACGAGCCAGGACCTCCGCGGCGTGGACTCGGGATACATCAACGGACTGCCGCTGCTCGGCGCCGTCGGCGCCGCGGGGACGGTCGTGACCTCGCCGGACGGGGTCACCTGGACGCCGCAGTCCTCCGGCGTCACGGCCAACCTCAACGCCGCGGTGAACGTGTTCCAGTTCACCGCCGTGGGAGACGGCGGTACGGTGGTCACGTCGAACGACGGCGTCCACTGGACGCAGCAGAACTCCAACGCGACCGCGAACCTCCTGGGCATCGCGCACCTGCACGCCGACGACCTGAAGGTCTCGGGGTACTTCGGGATGGGGACGGGCGGGGCGCTCATCCAGTCGCTGATGTGGCTGGGCGACTCCTCCATAGCGGACTACCAAAGCCAGCGGGACCGGTTCTGGCGGATCCTGTCGAGCCACGGCGTGGACGCCTACTTGTGCGGGCACGTCCACGAGTCCAACGACAGCTTCTCGTCGGACGGCGTCGTGCAGTGGCTCTGCGGCAACTCGGGGAGCACGGGCGTGGGCAACGGACGCTGGACGCTCTGGTCGATTAACGGCGACACGGCCACCGCGAACCTCCTCGATGAGAGCGGCAACGTCACCTACACGAGGGTCATCCAGAGTTCGCAGCCCTGATGGTCCACCGGGAAACGATCGTGCACCCGGAATGCCGTGCCGTCTAACCTCGGGAGTCGGGTCGAAGGTGGACCGGGACACCGGGAGAGGGAGGCGGAGTCCGCGATCGCAGAGCGTTTCAAGGGACCGTCTCCATGAGCCAGGCACGGCCCAGCTGGCAAAGGGCAAAGGGGGTTCGGCTTTTCCCCCTCCTTCTCAATCGTTGATCTGCGCCACCATGGCCATCATCTGTTTGAAATGTCCGTCGATGACGTCCTGGGACTCGCCCATGCTCAATGCCTTGCGTGCCAGGACGTCCATTACCTTGGCGAAATCTTCCTTGTTCGGGTTGTCATAGTGGGCGCCGACCCGGCTGAAGGCCTCCTTCACCTGGTATTCGATCAGGGTCCGAACCTGTGCGCGGTCCTTGGGGATACCGAGGCGCTCGGCCGAGGCCTGAATCTTCTGAAACTGGGCATCGACGAAGCATTCCACGAGCGCCTCACGAACTTGTTGCGATGAAAGCCTTGTGCCGGCCATCTTCACCCCTCCAAAAACGCTGACGTCGAACGCGAAAAGTGGTCACGCCATCCCCACAGCAGCCTCGATCTATCACCTTCTAAGAGTTTAATCCAGCAAATCGGCCATGAAAAGACCAGGGACCTTGCAGCCCGCATTTTTGGCGGTAAGGTGCCCACCGGAACCGTCCATGCCGGCGCCGCGATGACTCGTGGCGGCGCGGCCGGCCGCGCCTTGCGGGGCGAACCTCAGTTGCCCTCGTGCCGCAGCTTGGCCTGCATGATTTGCAGGATCTGCCCGTCCATGGCGCTCATGCCGAGGGTCGCGATCTTGCCCAGGTTGGCGAGGGACTCCATCCCGTCCGCGCCCACGATCCCGTCCGTTTCCGGAATCCCCATGCCGTTCATGGCGAGGGAGGCGGCGCGGAAGGCCGCGTCGACGGAGGTCATGGTCTTGAGGGCGCAGCCGATCTTCGCCCCGTCGCAGATCATACCCGTGACGTTGCCGACGATGTTGTTCACGGCCAGGGAGACGGCGCGCAGATCGCCGCCCTGCAGAACCACGAGGCCGGCGGCGAGGCCCACGCCTGCGGCATTGGAGCATCCGCAGGCGGCGGAGAGGGTCCCCAGGTGGAAGGTCGTCGCGGAGGCGAAGAGGCAGGCAGTCGCCAGGGCTCCGTCCATGAGCTCCTCGCTGGCCCCGATCTCCCTGCCCCACAGGACGATGGGGACGGAGGTCACGATGCCCTTGTTCCCCGAGCCGGCCAGGGACATGACCACGAGATCCTCTCCCGACATCCGAGCGTAGACCCCCGCGCTCACGAGCCGGCTGATGCGCGTGAGGGCGTCCGTGCCGATGAGATCCATGAAGGGTTTTGGCAGGAGGGTGAGCCCGTGCCGGGCGATGGCGATGTTCAGCTCGGCCCCTTTGCGGAGGGTGTACCGGTCCGGGGGAGTCAGGAGATCGGAA
>JAKAJA010000231.1 GCA_021814085.1 Acidobacteriota bacterium
AGGTTCTTCAGGTTCGTGCTGTAGATGAAATAGGTCCCCGCGGGCACCTTGCTAGTGTCGATGATCACGTCGTTCCCTTCCCCGCCTCCCAGATTGATGGTCTGGGTGTAGTAGTAGAGATTTTTGCCGGGTGCGCCGCCGGGGCCGTCGGGGCCGCGCAGGATGTGGGCCCCAGTCCCTACGACCATCAGGGGGAGACCAGGGGCGGTGAGGGTGTTGAATTCCGTGGTGGCCAAGCTCGTGATCCGCAGGAGGACCTTCTGCCCCTTGGTGCACGTCACGAGCGCCGGGATCTTCTGCGCGATCTTGTTCGGCACGCTTGCCCAATAGGTATTCCGGTTGTTCATGATACCCGCCGGGTTCACGGTATCCGGATAGCCGCGACCGTTGAGCATGGGATAGACGTCCACCATGGTGGCGAAAGGGGGCGGCTGGATACCCAGATCCGCCGCATGGAATACGGGGTCGAAGCCGCTCATCTGGATGGGGACCTCCACATCGTAGTAGGTGGAGCCGTCCCCGTCGTCGTACACGTATTTGTAGCCCGTGTGGTGGGTGAAGGCACCGAGGAGAGCACCATCGGGGAGATCGTCCTGGGCCGGAAGGATGTAGAGCTGGCCGAGCATGCCCATCTGCATGTGCTCGGACGCCTCCTGGTGGCAGTGGAACATGAAGGTGCCGGGCTGCTGCAGGTCGTAGAAGTAAGTGAGGCTGTTGTTCTGCGTGATACCCATGGAGGCCATGGGCTCCCCGTCGAAGATCGAAGCCGCGTTCGGGAAGCCGTGGAAGTGGATCGTGTGGGGGTCGAAGAGGTCGGGCCGCATGATCATACCGATGTTTGTCAGGGTCCAATAGATGTGTTGGCCCTCCTTGGCGTAGAACGTCGGGGCGGGAAACTCGGCTCCCAGACGGCCGTTGGTCCATATCATGGTCGGGTCGGGGTCGGCAAGTTGAAATCCGAATGTGTATATGTCCGACCCATCGCCCATTTTGACGAAGCCGTCACCGCAGGCGATCGAGAAGCAGACCGCCAGCGGATCGGTTCCGCCCGGGCACTGGATTTCAGCCGCATGGGGAGTGTACTCCGTCCTCACGGGGAGGGAGGACCCGGGCAGGTTGTCCGCCCAGAGGGCCGTTGAGGCCATCAGCAGGGCCGCTAGCAGTATCTTTTTTCCGTTTCCTCCGGTTCTGTTCATGGCCGCACTCCTTCGCAGGCCTGTCTTCTCGTTCGCTCTCTTGAGGCTCATGAGCAGCTCCTTCCCTGAATGGGCGTGCCGCCAGAGCCGGTTCCCATGTTCGACCCGCAGGCGTTGTGGTCACGTACGAGGTAGTAGCGCACCTCGCCCGGGTTCATGGGCGTGAGGTCGTTATCCGTGGCCGTTGTCACACTTAGGTTGGTGGCCACGCAGGTCGCGGAGGTGACGAAGTCGGATGCATTGGAGCTGCGCAGGACGTCGTATTGGGCGTCCGTGCAGCCCTGCCCGAAGCTGGCGGGCGGGTCCCAGGTGAGGGTGAGTGCACCACCAGCGGCGGGTCCAGGTCCGGAGGCGGTGATCTTCACGTTCTGCACCGCCGGCAGGAACAGGGGAGGGTTCACGCTCGTCGTGGCGGTGGTTGTGTTGTTGGTCAAGTTGGGATCCGTGGGCGAGCTGAGGGTCACGGTTGCCGTGCTGCCAAAGGCCACGGTGGTAGTCATCGTGATGTTGACCGTAATGGTGGCTGTGGCGCCCGTGGCGAGCGTGCCCACGCTCACGCTGATGGACGATGCGGAGACGGTCACCGTACCTTGGGTGCTGGAGGCCGAAACGCCCGTGGCACCTGCGGGCACCGTGGCCGTCGCGGAAACACCGGTGGCCGTCGCCGGGCCGTTGTTGGTGACGACAATCGTGTAGGTTATGGCGGTGGTCACTCCGGTGACGACGCCCTGGGGTGAGCCCACGTCTGTGACGGAGAGGTCGGCCGTTCCCGCCGGCGCCGAGGCAAACTGAGCGGCGCCGCAATCGAAGGCCGTTCCCGTCGGGCGCGGAGCATAATCGTAGTCCAACTGGAGCTGGGACGTGGAGGCCACGTAGACTCCGCCGCCGGCGCTGCGTGCGGGCGAAATGGCTGTCAGATGTCCGTCGCCCTTGAGCCCGAGGGGCGTGAAGAGGGTCAGCACCAGGTTGCCCCGGAGGGCCCCATTGGAGGTGACCAGGTAGTCGTTGAAGTAGGTGCTCATGAGGTCGGGATCTGCGGCCAGGTTTGTACCCGAGAAACTGCTCCCGTCGCCCCTGTCCATGGAGCTCAAAATTGAATACTCGGGATCCATGAAGTTCGTGCCGGTTGCATAGACGGCGAGATCCCAATATGGAGACGGGGCACCGGCATCCGATCTGGGCCGCAGAGCGCCGTTACCCGCATTCGCCGTAGAGTCCCACCAGAGCGACCGGTTCTGCCAGAGGATGTTGTCCTGCAGGACGGGATTTGAAAATAACTTGTTTGCCGCCGGTATGGGAGAGGTGGCCATGGCGGCCACGAGGGCCGTGTTGTTGGCCTCTGCTCCGATGCCGCCCACCTGCGGGTTGGAGTTGACGATTCCTCCGCCACCGGGGGGCTGGGGCGGGCAGACCTCACCGGGGGGCAGCCCGGGGGTACAAGGACCGAACGCGTCTGCGTTCGTGGCGGTGCTGTCGTTGTGGATGATGGTGTTGTTGATGATGCCCGTCTTTACAGCGTCCAGAAGCGCCATGGCGCCGCCGAGGTCGCCGCTGGAGTTATTGGTGATGATGTTGTTGCTCACCAGGGTCTGGTACCAGGCCGAGGGCGTACCGGGGTTCTGGCGGATATCCTCGCCGTTGATCATGAGGAGCCGCAGCCCGCCGCCGTTGTCCCCGCCCATGTTGCCCTGGATGAGGTTCTTGTCGATGACGGTGCTGCCCGTGCCGTCGGACAGGTATCCCAGAACGGCATTTCCCGGGTCCGGGAGCTCTCCAACGAGCATGACGCCGCCGCCTTCGTCGAAGGCCTGGTTGTTCAGGATGATGTTATGCACGATGGAGCCGCCGGGGCTAAGGCCCGTCTGCGTCACACCGCCGCCATAGAGCACCGTAAAGTTGCCGCACACCACATTGTCATGGAAGGAGTAGTTGTCCGACCCCTCGAAGATCCCCACGCCGCCGCCACCGTCGGTGGAGCCGTTGGCCAGGATCTGGTTGTAGGCGATCACCATGTTCTCGTTGTGCGAGCTCAGCCACTGGTGGTCACAGGTACCGGGGAAGGGCGTGCATGGGAGGATGGGGTTGCCGATGCGGATGCCACCTCCCAGCGTGCCTTCGTTCGTCCGGATGCGGTTGTTGCTCAAGTGCGTGTTGGGCGCGTATGCGTTGACGTAGATGCCGCCGCCCATCATGGCCTGTTCGATGTCGAAGCCGTCGATGAGGGCGGGATCGCCCGTGGACCACGCGGTGTCACCCTGCTTGGCCACGACGGTGAACCCGGCGGCGGTTTCGAGGTAGAAATTGGCCGCCTCTCCAGGGACCAGCGTAATGGCACCACTCGTTTCGAGACCGGTCATCTTGGCCGTCCAGGCATTGATGCGGGGACCGAAGACCGGGCCCGCCATAACTCTCGTGGCGAAGGGGCCTGAACCCTGCAACTGGACCTTCTTCCATACGATGACGTTCTCGTTGTACACCCCCGGGTCCACGATGATGAGGTCGCCCACGGACGCGCTGTCCACCGCGGCCTGGATTGAACCGCCCGAGGTGACGTGGGTCGGGGGGGCGCCGCCGACATGGAGGGTTATTCCCGTGGGGCTTAGGTTACCGTTGTCGCCCCTCGTGACGAGGAGCTGACCCGTGGTCGAACCGGAGGGGAGGTTGACGGAAATCACCCCCGCAGACCATGTGACGTTCCCATCGGGGATGTTGACGCCGTTCAGAGAGACCTTCCCCTTCGTGGCGCCGAAGCCGAAGTCCCGCGTGATGGTGGGCAGACTGCCGGGAACCGTAGGGTAATCGGGGTTGGCGATGACCATGGGTCCCACGGCCATGATGCTGATGGAACCCGTCGCGATGGACACCCAGGGACCCGTCCCGCTGCCGTTCACCTGGCTGATGACTGGCGTGTGGTCGGGCGGCTCGCAGTCGAGGGGACTGGGGAGGCCCGAGAAGGCCGCGATGGGCAGGATGGGCGTATCGGCGTACAGGGTCGTGCCGGGCCAGACGTCCAGCTCGTAGCACACCACCTCGTAGGCCGGGTTGTAGAAGGGGTCCTGGATGAACTGTCCGGGGTTGTTCGGGTCCGGGATGGGCCCGGGGTCATTCAGGCAGATCTGCACCACATTGGGCGCCACTCCCGTGGGGAAAGGCGGGTTAATCGTGTAAGTGGAGGG
>JAKAJA010000232.1 GCA_021814085.1 Acidobacteriota bacterium
CACCGCCCCGGCCCTGGCCGGAACGAGACGGGCCTTCACCCGCTCCCTCCGCTTCCCCTTTCCCAAGGGGCCCATCCTCCTGGTCATCGAGAAGCGGGACAAGACGAACCTCCTCCGCCCCCTCTTCACCCAACGCATCGACCCTTCGGACACCCACATCGTCCGCGAGCCGGCGTCCCTGGGAGACGAGGTCTTCGAGGTCTTGAAAGGTGGCGACCCGCACCGGAAGGTGGACCTCGTCTTCCTCGCCGAGGGTTACGCGGCGCAGGACCGGGACAAGTTCAAGGCCGATGTGCGGCGCGTCTCGGGATGGCTCTTCGAAGTGGACCCCTACAAGGGCGCCAGGGAAAAGTTCAACGTGACGGGCATCTTCCGGCCCTCCCCCGAGCGGGGGGTGGACGAGCCGCGCCAGGGGGCCTTCAAGCGCACGGTGCTCGACGCCTCCTTCGACGCCTTCGGCGTGGACCGCTACCTCCTCACGGAGGACGGCCGGGCCCTCCGGGAGATGGCGGCCCAGGCCCCCTACGACGCCATCGTCATCCTGGTGAACAGCCCCCGCTACGGGGGCGGCGGCATCTACAACGATTACTGCATCACCACCGTGGACAACGACCGCAGCCAGATGGTGTTCGTGCACGAATTCGGCCACGCCTTCGCGGGCCTCGCGGACGAATACTACCTCTCGGAGGTGGCCTACAACGACTTCTACCCCAAGGGTGTGGAACCCCTCGAGCCCAACATCACGGCCTATCTGGACCCCTCTCATGTGAAGTGGAAGGACCTCCTCTCGCCGGGGGTCGCCCTTCCCACCGAGTGGGGCAAGGACCAGCTCGACGCCCTCGACGGGGAAGTCCAGCGGACCCGGCAGGCCCGCCAGGACGAGCAGGAGGCCGCCAAGAACAAGGGCCTCACCGATGGGCAGGTCAAGGTCATCCAAGAGAAGTACAGATCGAAATTGGAAGATCTGGATCGCCGCATCGCCGGTGTGCACAAGCAGTACGCGGGGGCGGAGGACAAAGTGGGGCTCTTCGAGGGCGCGGGCTACACATCCAAAGGGATGTACCGGCCCACGGTCTTCTGCATCATGGGGACGAGCAAGAAGCCCCTCGAGTTCTGCCCCGTCTGCCAGCGAGCCATCGCCCGGGCCATCGACTACGAATCGGGCCCTTAGGACACGGAATCCCTGTCCCATCGGCCCCGAAGGCCCGGGCCAAAGGGCCTCGCATTTTCCGCCTTGAAGATCTGCCGGAGGGGAGGAGGACCCCATCCCCTCGGTTTCGATCCGCCCGAACCCGGACGGAGGGACTCAGGTGCTTTCCGTCTCCGGTGGGGCGGGCGGAGCCTCGCTCTCGGCGGCGGGGAGAGTTTCGGAGGCGGCTTCGCCTTCTGGAGGCAGGGCCTCCGCCGGCGAGAACTCTCCTTCTTCGCCTTCCGGCACCCAAGTGCCGTCCTTCTTCATGACGCGCTTCTTGCGCTTCTCTTCCTGCTTCTGCAGCCGCTTGAGCTCTTTCTGCCGCTTGTTGCCGCGGTAGGCGCCTGGGTGGGCCATCGCTTGCTCCTTGTTCGTTTTTCGTGGCTACCTGCGCCGGGCCGCGGCGGCAGGGTTAAAAAAGGGGGCCCGAGGGCCCCCTGGACTCGTGACTCGCTGGCTCGGAGGTCAGTCGTTCACGACGCGGACCTGCTCCGCCTGGGGGCCTTTGGCGCCCTGGGTAACCTCGAGGGTGACCTTCTGGCCCTCGGCGAGGGTCTTGAAGCCGCTGCCCTCGATGTTGCTGTGATGGACGAAGGCATCCTTGCCGCCCTCGACCGTGATGAATCCATAGCCCTTCTTCTCGTCAAACCACTTCACGATTCCGTTAACCACTTGACACTCCTAGGACGTGCACGACCCTTCAACAAACTGCTTGCTAAAGTGTGCATGGAAAGGTTAGCACAGGACGGCGAGGGATGTCTATCAATAGCAGGATGCTGAAGAACTCGCGTTCAAATTGAAAAAGGGGCCCGAAGGCCCCTTTTAATTTGCCTTGCTGGGAACAGCTCAGCCTTTGACGACGCGGACCTGCTCCGCCTGGGGGCCTTTGGCACCCTGGGTCACTTCGAGGGTCACAGCCTGGCCCTCGGCGAGGGTCTTGAAGCCTTCACCCTCAATGTTGCTGTGATGGACGAAAGCATCCTTGCCGCCTTCGACCGTGATGAACCCGTAACCCTTTTTCTCATCGAACCACTTGACGATGCCGTTTACCACTTGACACTCCTTGGTCAGGTACAACCACCTCAACAAACCGTTTGCTAGGGTGTGCAAGTTAAATGTACCACATAATCAAGCCTTTGTCCATCCCCCCTCGCATGTTACCCTGATTTTGGCGGCGGGGACCGCCCATTTGCCCGGGAATGCGACCATGGATGACGGCCCAAACTCCTTTCAGATGCCGGTCCTTTTCGTGGGGCACGGCTCGCCCATGAACGCCATCGAGGACAACTCCTGGAGCCGGGGCTTTCGGGCCCTGGGCGAAGGGGTGCCACTTCCCCGTGCCATCCTCGCCGTGTCGGCCCATTGGTACGTGGACGGGACCTTCCTCACGGCCAGCACCCGGCCCGAGACCATCCACGACTTCGGAGGCTTTCCCGAACCCCTCTACAAAATCCTGTACCCCGCTCCGGGCGACCCCGCCTTGGCTAGGAGAGCCACTGCCCTCCTCGGCCTTCCGGACGAGGTCATGAGCTCGGAGTGGGGGATCGACCACGGGACCTGGAGCGTCCTCCTCCACATGTTTCCTAAGGCGGATATCCCGGTGGTGCAGCTCAGCATCGACGCCGGGCTCCCCCCTCGAGAGCACCTGGCCATGGGGCGCGCGCTCGGTCCCCTGCGGTACGAGGGCGTCCTGATCATGGCCAGCGGCAACATCGTCCACAACCTGAGGGACGCCTTCGGGCAGATGCGCCGGGGCACCGCCACCACGCCGCGGTGGGCCACCGGCTTCGACGCGGACGTGGCCCGGGCGCTCGAGGATCATGACACGGCCTTTCTCTCCCGAGCACTGAAAACGGAAGAGGGCCAGCACTCCCACCCGACCCCCGACCACTACCTGCCCCTCCTCTACGCCGTGGGCGCTGCCGAAGGGACGGGAACCATCTCCTTCCCCATCGTGGGGTTCGACGTGGGATCCCTTTCCATGAGGGCCGTGATCTTCGGGTAGTACTCCATTGGCTCCTCGGGGGAGGCGAGACCTTGTTCGGGATTGTTCTTTTAGCAGTCTGCACGATCATGCAGGTGTACGTGTTCTGGCGAGCCACGACGGTGCCCTGGCTCACCCGCCGCGTACCCAAACGGTTCCTCGTCGCCGCGGGCCTCCTCCTCTGGCTCGCCCAGGTCCTCGGTCGGACACTGGGCCACGATACCAGTGGGGCCTGGGCCGCCTCCCTCGAAATCGTGGGCATGACCTGGATGGGCTGTCTCCTCCTCCTGTGCACGTGTCTCCTCGCCGTCGATCTCGTGGCATGGCTCCCCGTCTTCTCCCCGCGGGCCAGGGGTGCCCTCAGGGGTTGGGCCCTAGTGGCGGGCCTGCTCCTCTCGGGGACGGCCGTGATCCAGGGAATCAGATCCCCGGCCATCGTGGACTACGAGGTGCGCCTCAAGGGGCTTCCCCAGTCCATGGACGGCACCGTCCTCGTAGCCCTGTCGGACTTACATCTAGGGGCGGTTCTCGATACGTCCTGGCTCGCCGCTAGGGTGTCCCAGGTTCAGGCCCTCCATCCCGATCTCATCGTCCTCCTCGGGGATATCGTGGAGGGCCATGGAGCCGAGCCCTCCCGGTTCCTCCCCGGATTGCGCGCCCTCTCAGCCCCCCTCGGCGTCTGGGCCGTCACGGGAAACCACGAATCCCACGGCACCGGCGCCAAGGGTCCCACCATTCTGGAGGATGCTGGATTCCAGGTCCTTCACGGCCGCTGGGAGCAGATCCGGCCGGGGTTCACCCTCGCGGGGGTGGATGACCTGACCCGTCGCCATCGGGCGGGAACCGATGGCCGGCCCGTCCTGGACGCCCTGGCCCGCCATCCGGAAGGGGCGTTGATCTTCCTCTCTCACGCCCCCGTCGAAGCGGCGGCCGCCGCAGAAGCGGGCGCCGGGCTCATGCTCAGCGGACACACGCACGGGGGGCAGATCTGGCCTTTCAGCTATCTCGTGCGCCTCGCCTTCCCATTGATCGGGGGGCGATACCTTGTGGACGGCATCACGGTGATCGTCTGCCGGGGCACGGGAACCTGGGGGCCCCGCATGCGCCTCTGGCGCCGTGGCGAGATTCTCCGCATCACCCTTCGCTCCCCGGCACCCGCTGCCAGCCACAGGTGACCGGCCCGA
>JAKAJA010000233.1 GCA_021814085.1 Acidobacteriota bacterium
GTTCCCGAACTTGCCTTTCGCCGTCTCGGGGAGCCTCTCCCGCTTGACCTTGACCTCGCCCTTGGGGTTGCGCACCGCCACGGCGTAGGTCATGGGCAGGCGCATGAGGACGCCCTCGATGACGGCCTGCCCCCCGACGAGGACACTCCCCTCGGCGAGCAAGGGGAGGGACCACCTGCTCCAGCGGCGCAGAGCGCCACGCAACCCGAAAGTCATGGGGAGGTTTCTAGGCCGTGGGCTTGGTGCCGTACTTGGTCTTGAATTTCTCGATGCGGCCCGCGGTGTCGAGGAACTTCTCCTTGCCCGTGAAGAAGGGGTGGCAGTTGGAGCAGATTTCGACCTTCAGCTCTTTCTTAGTCGAGCGGGTCATGAAGGTGTTGCCGCATGCGCAGCTCACCTTGACATCGTGATAGGCGGGGTGAATTTTCTTCCTCATGGAACGGAACCTCCTTCAAAAACAACATGATAGCCCAAATTTGCGTTTTTTGCAACACCCTTTTACGCAGGCCTCGTTTCGCTTCCAGTTCGGTGAAGTCGTCTCTGGCGCTGCGTTGGGCTGCTCCTGCAAATACCCAGGTTCGCTTTAACGCCAAGCGGTCCGAGCCATTCCACGGCTCGGAAAGGGCCTGCTCTGCAGGGCGGCCAGAGCCGGCCATACGTGACGCAAGTCACACAAAATGAGGAATCTCCGCGAGCGAGGGCCTGTTCTTATGGGCAGATAAAGGAGGCTGCTGTGCACCTGTCGAGAGGCAAAAGGCAATCGACGAATGGCACCCTCCAGCATTCGGCCAATACCGCGGTTTTCTGCCGCACCCTGCGGCGGTACCGCTTTACCCATCCCTTTCCCTTGTTCCCTGGAGGTGCGCCATGAAGCGCCCGACGCTGTTTACCCGGTTCGGCCTAGAACCGGCCATTTCCACACTCATCCTTGCCCTCGCCGTTCTGGTGGGAGGAAGCACTCCCGCCCTGGCGTCTCAGGTGGCTGCCGCACTGGGTCCCGCGATGTCCCTCCACACTCCCGCGGCGGCATGGGTGGCAGAAGGGGACGGCCTCCTGGCCTTTGGCCGGGACGATAAGGTCTACCTGGCCAGCATAGATGATCCCTCGAAGGTCATTTCGACGCTGACGCTCGCGGCCCCCGTGACCGGCGGCGCGGTGGTGGGCAGGTATGCCTACCTGGCCCAGCAGGGGCTCGGCCTGCGCGTGCTGGACCTGCTCATCCCCACTCAGCCCGCCGACCTGGGGCTCATCCCGAGGGAAGGCTCCGAATTCAGGGTCGTACAATGGTCCGATTACCTCCTCCTGGCTTCCGACAGATCGGTGACCATCCTGGCGCTCGGCACGAGGCATTCCCACGTTATCGACATGGCTGGAGGCCACTGCATGGCCATGCTGGACCCCTTTGCCCTGGGAGAAGTCTCCTCCATCGCCCTGAACGGCGATCCCGTTGCCATCGCCGCGTCGGGTACGACGGCTTACGTCTCTACCGATCAGGGGCCGATCCTGGCCATCGACCTTACGAACAAATCGGCGCCGAAGCTTGTGGGAACGAATGATCTGGCAATCCCGGCCACGGCCCTGGCGGCCCACATGGGCCGCGTCGCCATGGGGCTGGCCGAAAGCTCCACCGCGGAAGCTCCGTCGTACGGACCGCTTGGCCCAGTGATCCCGGGCGCACAGGGCCTCGCGGCGGCGGGCAGGAGCCTTTTTATCGCCGCCGGAGAGAAAGGCCTGCTTTTGGCGCGGGATGACTCTCCGGCCGCGGCCACGGTCAGCGTCTCGGTCGGCAACTTCTTCTTCAGCCCCAGCAGCGTGAGCATCAACGAGGGCGATACGGTCCACTGGACATGGGCTACGGGCACCCACTCCGCCACCTCCGGCAGCTGCGCGGGGGGGAACTGCGCGCCGGACGGGAAATGGGATTCGGGGGTCAGAAGCTCCGGAACCTTTGATTTCACGTTCCCCACGGCGGGCACGTATCCCTACTATTGCCAGGTCCACCTGGCTTCCATGACCGGAAAGGTCATCGTCAAGAGCGTGGGTCCCCCACCGCTCGCGGCGACCTCCTCGGCCACCCCCACGAGCGGCACTCTACCCCTGACCGTGAATTTCACGGGAAGCGCCTCCGGAGGAACGGCCCCCTACACCTACTCCTGGAGCTTCGGGGACGGATCAACGGCGTCGGCGGACCAGAACCCGGCCCACACCTACGCCCAAGCGGGCACGTACTCCGCCGTCCTCACGGTCACCGATTCTACCAGCGCCACGGCCCTGGCGGCCTCCATCGCCATTACCGTATCCTCCACGACGGTGAATCCCCCAGTCATCTCCGCCATGTCCAAGAAGGCACCCTTCAGCATCCTGGTCACGGGGAGCAACCTCCAGAACGGCATTCAAGTGTCTATCAACGGCTCCCCCTGGGCGAACGTCCTGTGGAAGAATACTGGGAAGATAAAGATCCTCGGTGGCAAGGCGCTGAAGGCGGTGGTTCCGAAGGGGGCCACGACCCAGTTCACCTTTTTAAATCCGGATGGCGGCTCCGCCGCGCGATCTTTCACCTGGTAGGCACCCAGAGCAACCGGATCGAAGGAGGGAGGCCGGCAGCGGCCTCCCCTTTTTTCCCCGGCGGGGCTTTTCTGGAGGTGCGGCGGCGAGTATCATGAACCCTCCACAGGAGGCGACGTGAAGCGGATCGCCATCATCCCAGGGGACGGCATCGGTCTAGAAGTGACCCGCGAGGTCGTAGAGCTCCTCGGGCAGTTGAGCGCCGAAGGCCTGCCTCTGGCCTGGAAGATCTTCGGCTACTCGGCGGACAGTTACCTGCGTGAGGGGCGGGCGCTCCCCGAGGGCGGCATGGAGGAGTTGGCGCGGTTCGACGCCATCTTCCTGGGGGCCCTCGGGGACCCCCGAGTCCCCGACATGGCCCACGGCAGGGAAATCATCCTGGGAGCCCGGCGGAGCCTCGACCTTTACGTCAACCTGCGTCCCGTCCAGCTCCTCCACGACCGGCTCACCCCCCTCAAATCCCGGAGATGCGAGGATGTGGATTTCACGATCGTTCGGGAAAACACTGAGGGCGCCTACGTGGGGGCCGGTGGCAGGTTTCGAGAGGGTACTCTCGACGAGGTGGCGGTGCAGGAGGCGCTGGCTACCCGCCGGGGCGTGGAGCGGGTCCTACGGTATGCTTTCCGCCTGGCGGGCGCCTCGGGGGAAAAGCTGGTCATGGCGGACAAACATAATGCCCTGGAGTTCGTGGGTGGGCTTTGGTACCGGACCTTCCGAGAGCTGGAAGGGGAATACCCGCAGGTGGAAGCCCGGCATCTATTCGTGGACGCCCTCTGCCACGACCTGGTGAGGGACCCGTCTCGCTTCGGCGTCATCGTCACGAGCAACCTCTTCGGCGACCTGATCTCTGACCTGGGCGCGGCGCTGGCCGGAGGGCTGGGTCTTGCGCCCTCGGCCAACCTCAACCCGGAAACGAAACGCGGCCTTTTCGAGCCGGTCCACGGATCGGCGCAGGACATCGCGGGCAAGGGGATTGCCAACCCCATGGCGGCTTTTCTTTCCGCCGGCATGATGCTGGAATTCCTCGGTTTCGGAGAGGCGGGCAGGCGCCTCCGGGCGGCCGTCACGACCTGCCTGGAGGAGGGGAGCGTCACCCCGGACCTGGGTGGGAGCTCGACCACGGCGGAGGTGGGGCGGGTGATCCGAAATGCCGTGGCTCTTGGTGCCGCGGTAGTGGAGGAGCGGTGATGGGTCACACCATGGCGGAGAAAATCCTGGCATCCCACGCCGGTGTAAACGATGCACGCCCCGGGGACTTGCTCACCTGCAGGGTGGACAAGATCATGGCCACGGACGTGACGGCGCCTCTGTCCATCGAAGTATTTCGCAAGATGGGAGCCACGCGCGTGGCCGACCCCTCGTCGTGCATCCTCATCAACGACCATTTCGTCCCTGCCAAGGACATCCTTTCGGCCAACTTGGCCAAGGCCATGCGGGAGTTCGCGCGGGAACAGGGGATCGAAGCCTACTTCGAGGTGGGACGGTCGGGCATATGCCACGCCCTCGTCCCGGAGAAGGGGCTGGTGGGGCCAGGGGAGATTCTGGTGGGGGCCGATTCGCACACCTGCACCGCGGGAGCTCTCGGGTGTTTCGCCACGGGGGTGGGCAGCAGCGAGCTGGCGGCTGCCTGGGCCCTCGGGGAGATGTGGTTCCGCGTTCCTGAAACCATCCGCGTGGAGGTCGAAGGGACCTTCAGGCCTCACGTCACGAGCAAGGACCTCATCCTCCACCTCATCAGCCAGCTCGGCGTGGAAGGGGCGCGCTACTGGGCCATCGAATACGGAGATCG
>JAKAJA010000234.1 GCA_021814085.1 Acidobacteriota bacterium
CCCACTCGGACCTCTTCTGCGGCTGGGTCGGGGAGCGCGTGGCCTTTCTTGGGCCGGTCTTCCGGTTCCCGGGAGAATTCGAGATGGAAGCCCTCGCCGCGGGCGCCCTGCGCGTCCTGCGCGGCGAGGAGGAGGCGGCCGAATACCGCGGAGGAACACCATGCGAAAGTTGATGCTCGGGAACGAGGCCGTGGCCCGCGGCGCCTGGGAGGCCCGCGTCGCCTTCGGCTCCGGCTATCCCGGAACCCCCAGCACGGAGATCCTCGAGGCCCTCGCGGTCTACCCCGACGTGAAGGTCCAGTGGGCCCCCAACGAGAAGGTGGGATACGAGGTGGCCGTGGGCGCTGGGCTGGCCGGGGTCCGGGCCCTCGTGACCATGAAACACGTGGGCCTGAACGTGGCCGCCGATCCCTTCTTCTCCAGCTCCTACATGGGCGTCAACGGCGGACTCGTGGTGGTCTCCGCGGACGACCCGGGCATGGCCAGCAGCCAGGATGAACAAGACAACCGCTCCATGGCCAAGGCCGCCAAGGTCCTCATGGTGGAGCCCTACGACGCCGAGGAGGCCCGCTGGATGACCCGCGAGGCCTTTGCCCTCAGCGAGGCGTTCGACTCCCCCGTGCTCATGCGCATGACCACCCGCGTCTGCCACCACACGGGGGTGGTCCACCCCGCGGAGCGCGCCGAGTTCACCCCCAAGGGCTTCGTCAAAGACATCCCCAAGTTCGTCCTCCTGCCGAACCATGCCCGCGCCCGCCGCGTGAAGATCGAGGAGCGCCTCCAGAAGGCCCTGGCATTCTCCGAGCAGAGCGACCTCTGGAACCCCATCCGCAAGGGCTCCTCGGACATCGGCATCGTGACCTCCGGCGTGAGCTACGGGTACGTCCTGGAGACCATGCCCGAGGCTTCCGTCCTCAAGCTCGGCATCACCAATCCCCTCCCCATGGAGCGCATCCGGGCCTTCGCCAAGACGGTGAAGAAGCTCGTCGTCGTGGAGGAGCTGGAGCCCTATATCGAAGAAGCCATCCGGGCCGCGGGCATCCAGGTCCACGGCAAGGACATCCTCCCCGACACGGGCGAGCTCAACCTGCCCCTCGTGGAGAAGGCCCTCCTGGGCCACGTCAGAGACAAAGTGACGGCGCATCCTGGCGACGTCAAAATCCCCGTCCGCCCGCCCACCCTCTGCCCCGGCTGCAGCCATCGCGGCATATTCACCCTCTTCCGCGACATGAAGCTGCGCGTCATGGGGGACATCGGGTGCTACACCCTCGGGGCCCTCAAGCCCCTCGCCGCCATGGATGCGTGCATGTGCATGGGGGCCAGCGTGGGCATGGCCCAGGGGCTCGAGAAGTTCGGCGGCCCCAAGGAGAAGGGGAAGACCATCGGCGTCATCGGCGACTCCACCTTCTTCCACTCGGGCCTCACGGGCCTCGTGGACATGATCGTCAACAGGAGCCAGGCGACCCTCGTCATCCTGGACAACCGGTGGACCGCCATGACGGGTGGCCAGCCCCACCCCGGCACGGGAAAGGACATCCACGGCGAGGACGCCCCCCAGCTCAACGTGGCGGAGGTCTGCCGAGCCCTCGGGGTGAAGCGCGTCCGCGAGGTGGACCCGTACAACCTTGAGGCCACCCGGAAGATCCTGGAGGAGGAACTCGCCGCTCCCGAAGTGTCCGTCGTCGTGGCCGTGGCCCCGTGCCTCCTGGGCGCGCGCATCCCCAAGGGCGAGCCCGTGGAGATCAACCTCGAGACGTGCAACCGATGCGGCGCGTGCATCCGCGTGGGCTGCATGGCCATCCACGAGAAGGACGGCTTCCCGGACGTGGACCCGGACCTCTGCGGCGGCTGCGGCGTCTGCGAGCAGGTGTGCGAGCCGGGGGCGATCTCACTTCCCGCCGGGAAGTGAGAGAGCCCACGAGCCGAGAAGATAGAGCCAACGAATCAACGAGTCAACGAAACAACGAGACAACGAGTCAACGAAGAAGATGAAGTAGGGGACAAAGACGAAACGACTGAAGACGATTGAACTGGCGACAAGGCAGAACCTTCAAGTTCCTTTTGTCGTTGGCTCGTTCCATCGTTGGCTCTGTCCGTTACTGGCGCAATCGTTAGGAAGGGAAACACATGGATATCACCAACATTCTCTTCGCCGGCGTAGGCGGCCAAGGCATCCTGACGAGCAGCAGGGTCCTGGCCCTCGCGGCGGTGCACGCGGGGCTGGACGTGAAGATGAGCGAGGTCCACGGCATGGCCCAGCGGGGCGGCAACGTGGACACGCACGTCCGCATCGGCAAGGAGGTGCCCTCCTCTCTCATCCCCGAGGGGGCGGCCCACTTCCTCGTCTCCTTCGAGAAGCTCGAAGCCCTGCGCTACATGCACTACCTCAGGCCCGAGGGCGTGGCCTTCGTGTGCCCCACGGAGATCCACCCGCTGGCGCTGAACCTCCGGAAGGACGAGTCCTACGTCAAGGACATCGACAAGGTCCTTGAGACGAGCGCGCCCAAGCTCGTGTGGGTGGACGCCACGGAGATGGCCAAGGAAGCGGGCGACCTGCGCATGGTGAACGTGATCCTCCTCGGCGCCCTCTCCACCCGACTGCCCATGGGCCCCGAGGATTGGGAGGCCGCCATCCGCGAGCGGTTCTCCGCCAAGGTCCAAGAGGCCTGCCTGGCCTCGTTCAAGAGGGGGATTCAATATGTCTCCGCGCCTGTCTGATTTCTGCGGCGTCGTCCAGGTAGCCAGCAAGCGGGGTCCCTTCAACGTCGTGGTCGCCTGCGGGCACGACCCCGCCGCCCTCGCGGCCCTCGCCGCCGCCGAGGAGAAGGACCTGGCCCGCGGCATCCTCGTGGGCGATCCTGGACTCATCGGCCCCGCCCTCGACGCCATGCCCGTCCGCCTGAAGAACTGCGAGATCGTGGATGCCCCCGACGAGGCCACGGCCGTCAAGAGGGCCGTGGAGATCGTCCGCAAGGGCGAAGGCCAGATCCTCCTTAAGGGAAAGACCCAGACGGCCACCCTCCTGCACGCCGTGCTGGACCGGGAGAACGGCCTCCGCACGGGGCACCTCCTCTCGGACGCTTTTCTCTTCGAGTGCCCCGGCAAGGATTCGATCCGCCTCATCTGCATCACCGACGGGGGCATCAACCTCCAGCCCGACCTCACGGCCAAGAGGCAGATCCTCGAGAACGCCGTGAAGCTCTACCACCACCTCGGCTACAGCCGCCCGCGGGTGGCCTGCCTCTCGGCGGTGGAGACGGTCCTCCCCGGACACGGCCCGAGCAACGACGCCGCGGCCCTGGCCCGCATGGCCCACGGCGGCCAGCTCTCCGACTGCGAGGTGGAGGGCCCCCTGAGCCTCGACCTCGCCATCTCCCCCGAGGCCGTGGCCAAGAAGGGCCACCAGGGCGAGGTGGCGGGGAGGGCGGACATCCTCCTCTGCCCCGAGATCATCTCCGCCAACCTCCTGGCCAAGTCCACCACCTATTTCGCCAGGTACCGGCTCGCGCACGTCATCATGGGCGCCACCGCCCCGGTCCTCATCCCGAGCCGGTCCGACACACCCGAGGCCAAGATGCTCAGCATCGCCCTTGGAGCCCTCACCGTCCGGTAGTTCCCTGCGCCTCGCGCCTCGCGCCTCGCCATTCCTTTGTGGGAGCGACCTCCCGGTCGCGAAGGGTCTTGCTTTTCAATTCGCAATTCGCCATGTCCCTCGTAGAAGGCCTCTCCGAGGCCGATCTTTTCCTTCGCTATTCGCGGTCAGGCGACCGCTCCTACGACGGTCCATTACGCTTGAAATGGTCCTTTGATTCGCACCTCGCCCTTCGCGTCTCGCGTCTTGCGCCTCGCGTCTTGCCATTTCGCCTTATTCCTGTCATCCCCGCTCCCTGCTCCCTGCTCCCTGCTCCCGTCCCTCACCTTGACAGCCCCGCGCCTCTCGGGCCACAGTTTCTCCATGGCGATTGCTACGGTCCCCGGCTACAAGGTGAGAGCCCGCACGCAGGAAGTGCGGGACTACCACTACGACGACGCCAAACCGGGCAAGCCCCTCCGCCTCCTCATCCCCGGCGGCCTCATCGCCCTGGCCACCCTGAGCCTCATCGTCTATATCTTGGTGAGGGTCCTGTACCAGAGCACGATGTCCCCCACCATGGGCTACGGGCTCATCGGCCTCCTCGCCCCCTTCTACATCGGCGGCGTGTACCTCTTCAGCTACGGCTACTGCCTCTACGACGTGAAAAAGACCATCAAGATGACCCTCATCATCGTGTTCATCACTCTCGCCGCCGTGATCATCCTCGCCGTCCTCCTTATCCTCCTCAAGGATGCGGATATCAACATA
>JAKAJA010000235.1 GCA_021814085.1 Acidobacteriota bacterium
GTATCTCCTATGGGAGAAGGAGTCCCCGAGAAGATGCCCAGTCCGTCCTTGCTCCTCTGGGAGGCGGGAGGTACAATGCAGGCCAAGGTTGGATCTGCCATGCGCTGGAAATCGGCCGCACGCTACATCGCCAAGGGAGCCCTCTTCGTCGTGCTCTCCCTTGCCTTCGCGGTGGCCCTCTTCCATTTCATGTTTCAGCCCTTCCAGGTCGCCGGCTTGAGCATGACCCCTTCCCTAGCCGACCGCGACTACCTCCTCGTGGACAGGGTCTTCTTCAGGAGTACCGGCATCAGGCGGGGCGACCTGGTGGTGTTCAAAATCGAGGGAGACCCTCGCTACATGGTAAAGCGCGTGGTAGGGCTCCCAGGCGAAGAGATCTCATCCCACGACGGCCTCGTGGCCGTGAACGGAAAATTGCTCTCCCCCACGACCTGGGGGGGACCCCAATACCCCGATTTTGGACCGGTCCAAATCCCTCTCGACGCTTACTTCTGCATGGGTGACAACCCAAAAGTGAGCCTTGACAGCAGGACCTTCGGGCCCATCAAGAAGGGGCAGATCTACGGTAAGCCCCTCCTCCGCTATCTCCCCATCTCGCGATCGGGCTTCCTCACTTCTCGCGAGGCGGCCCCGTGAGCGCCGGCCCCGGAGGAGAGCTCGGACTGGGCTCGCCCACCCAGCAGATCCAAGGCGATTTCAACGAACTAGGGCTGCCCGAGATACTCGACTACCTCCGCACGACCTCCAAGACAGGTGTCCTCCTGGTTCGAAACGGCGCGGTTACAAAGACTCTCCATTTTAAGAACGGCCTCGTGGTCTTCGCCGCCTCCAACCTCCCCCAGGAGCGATTCGGCGAGATGCTCTTGAACGAGGGCAAGATTACCAGCGAGCAGTTCGACGCGGCGGGCAAGATGGTGACCAGGGGCAAGCGCCTTGGGAAGATTCTGGTGGAACAGCGCGCCATAACTCCCAAGGACCTGTGGAACGAGGTACGCCACCAAGTTCAGGAGATCTCGTACAGCATCCTGGCATGGGATTCGGGGTCCTTCCAGTTCCTAGAAGGGGAAGAGCGCACGGGGGAGAACATCACCACTTCCCTCACCGTCCCGGAACTTCTCCTCGAAGGCCTGCGGCGCATCAAGGATCCGGCCCTGTTCCAGCGTCGCATCCCCTCCATGGACATCGTCTTCGAGCGGGTCCTCCCCGCGAACCGGCCCACTGGCCTGCGCGTGGAGGAATACGAGAAGCACGTCTTCCATCTCGTGGACGGGAACCGCAGCGTCAACGAGATCTGCGACCTTAGTGAGATCGGGGAGTTCGAAACCCTCAAGACCCTCTACGTCTTCTTCACCATCGGCTACCTGCACGTCCGTCGCAGAAAGGACCGGTTCGCCGAGGAGCAGAAGGAGATGGCTGAGTTCAAAGACCTGATCAAGAACTACAACGAGATGTTCACCTTTCTCTACCACTACCTGCTGCGGGAGGTGGGGCCCATCGCGGAAAACATCCTCGAGAAGTACCTGGGGCGCCTCAAGACAACGCTCCCCGAGGTTTTCGCCAGGGTCACCCTCCGCAGCAACGGCGCCCTCTCAGAGGAGCGCATACTCGAGAACCTCCTGGCCCTCGGTGGGCCCAGACGGACCTCCCTCGTGGATGCCCTCAACGAGTACCTCTACTCATCTCTCCTCGCTATCAGACGCACGCTGGGGCCGGAACATGAGCAGAGGGTCCTCCAGACCCTCCGGAGCACCCGCAAAGACCTCTTCCATGAGCCCGTCTGAAGGGACCCCCGCGTCAAGTCCCCCCCTCCTCGCCATCGTCGGTCCCACCGCTTCGGGCAAGAGCCGGTTCGCCCTCGAGGTGGCCCGGCGATTTGACGGCGAAGTCGTCTCCTGCGATTCCATGGCCGTCTACCGGGGTATGGACATAGGCACCGACAAGCCCGGCCCCGAAGAGAGAGCCTCCATCCCGCACCACTGTCTCGACCTGGCGGAACCGGGCTCCTTCTTTTCCGCGGGAGCCTTCAGGGCTTCCGCCATGGCAGCCATGGATGACATTGCGAGCCGAGGACGCCTGTGCATCCTCGTGGGCGGAACGGGTCTCTACTACCGCGCCCTCACCCAGGGCCTCGTCGACCTCCCCCCCCGGCAGGAGGAACTACGCCGGCGCTTCAAAGCCTTCGTGGAAAGGAAAGGGCTCCAGGCCCTCCACGGCATCCTGACTCGTGTGGATCCCGGCTCCGCCGCCCGCATCGGCCCCGCCGATGCGTTGCGGATCGTCCGCGCCCTGGAAGTCCGCCTGGTCACCGGGCGCCCCCTCTCTCAATGGATCGGGGACTCGCCCTTCCGGCGGGAGGGCATTTGGGGGATGCTCCGCGTGGGAATCACCGCCCCCCGCGAACTGCTCTACCGGCGCATAGAAACTCGCGTGGACGCCATGATGCGGGCCGGCTTCCTGGAGGAGGTCGCGGCCCTCCTCGGGGCAGGGAAGCTGGTGGGTCCGGCACGCAAGGCCATCGGCTACGGCGAACTCGCGGAACACATCGAGGGGCGCTGCCCGCTGGACGAGGCCGTGGCCAGAACCAAGCTGCGGTCTCGGCACCTTGCCAAGCGGCAACTCACGTGGTTCAAGAGGGAACCGGAGATACGGTGGTATAATATTATGGAGGAGGCGTGGCCAAATGATGCAATTCAATTCATCCAAAGATGGCGCCAAGAAACCTAGCGCGGCCAAAGAAATCAACATCCAGAACCAGATCCTCAACTTTGTCCGCAAGGACCACGCCCTGATCACGATCTTTCTGGTCAGCGGGAAGAAATTCGTGGGGCAGGTCCTGGGATTTGACCGATACACCATCCACATCCGCGGAAGGGACTACGACCAGATCGTCTTCAAGCACGCCATCACGAACATTTCGGTGCCCCGTCACATCATGCAGAAAATGCAGGGCGCCGAGGGCGACTTCGAAGCGGATATGGCCATCGAAATCCCGCCCGAAGGCGAGGACGGGGGCGGCCCCGAGGATTCCAGCCCGGTCTAGCGGCGCGGCCGGGCTCTGCGGACCCGTGGTTTTGAATCCGGCCGGTTGGAGGGCGTGGGGAGGACGGACATGAACCCTGTGGAGGTTTTGCGAGCGGTCCCGTTCTTCGCGGGCCTGAACCAGAACCAGCTCGAGACGGTGCATAGGGTCTCCGAGATCCAGCAGTTCGCCAAGGACACCATCCTCTTCCGCGAGGGCGACCGCGGGGACGCCCTCTACGTGGTCCTCTCCGGCCGCGTCAAGGTGGTCAAACTGGCCGACGACGGCCGCGAGTTCATCCTGGCCTCCTTCGGCCCGGGCGAGCTTTTCGGGGAGATGGCCCTCTTCGACCCGGACGAAAAACGCACCGCAACGGTGGTCACTTTCGAGCCCTCCTCCCTCCTCGTCATCTCCGGCAAGCTCTTCATGGCCATGCTCATGGAGAACCCCGCCATCTCCCTGAGCCTGCTCCGGACCGTCACCCAGCGGCTCAAGGAGTCGAGCGCCCGCTTCGCGAACCTCATCTTCCTCGACACGTACAGCCGCGTGGGGAACTACCTGGTCAAGATGGCCCAGGACGGAGGGCGCCGCCTGGCGGACGGGTCGCTGGTCATCACCCGCCCACCCCAGCAGGAGATCGCCGATTTCGTCGGCTCGAGCAGGGAGACCGTCAGCCGGGCACTCAAAGAACTCGAGCACCAGGGCCTCATCCGCATGATCGGCAAAAAGGTTATCCTCAGCCGCCTGAAACCGTGACGCGAGTCACATTGCTGACGTGCCCCTTCGACTCGCCCGTGCTAGCATAGGGGCACGAAGGAGAACGCCATGTCCACACCCCGCCTGTGGAGAGCCTGCGCCCTTTGCGGCATCGTTGCCATAGCCGTCATCGCCCAGCAGGGCCCCTATCAGCCCTATCAGGAAAAGCTCATGGACGGAGTGGTCGACTGGGATGCCGGCTGGATCAGAGCCGACGCCGCCGTCCCCCTGCGCGCCGACGAACCGCAGGCGCAGGCGAGGGTCGAAGCGCAGCGGGTCGCCTTGATCAAGGCGCAGGCTTCGGCCCTCCGCATCGCCATGAGGCTGCCCGTGGACAGCGAGCGGCGTCTGGAATCTTTCGAGGCCCTCAGGATTCGGGTCAAGGGCATAGTGGCGGGTGGGCGGGTTGTCAGCGAGGGGCTCCAGGGCAAGGAGTACCGGCTCTCCCTCCAGGTCCCCGTCAACGGCGTTACGGGCATCGCCTCCGAAGTCTCGAAGGTGACGCTCCCTCCGCCTCCCCCGCCGCCGGCCGAGCCCATGGCTGCCGCGACGTCCC
>JAKAJA010000236.1 GCA_021814085.1 Acidobacteriota bacterium
TTGCTTGTCACTGCGAGGGAGCGCAGCGACCGCCGCAGCTCTGGCGCCTTAATGTCACTGCGAGGGAGCGGAGCGACCGCGGCAGTCCCGGGGTTTGCGGCGAGACTGCTTCGTCCCTCCGGTCCTCGCAGTGACATGGTAGATGTCATCGCGGGTGGGCATCGCAACTCTGTTGCACACCGTTTTGTTTCTTGTGCACCCGCTCCGCTGCATTCACCTTTAGGCCGGGATATAGATCCCGCCGGGGCGAGGATTGGTATCCTCGCCTACAGGAAGTAAACGGCGGACGTCAAGTTGGCATAAGTCATTGCCGTGATTGGCCCAGAATCAGGACGTCACGGGATGCCCAGTTCCCAGGTGATCGTGTAGTTCTTCTTCAACGTGTAGTCCGGGCTGAGCTTGGCCCAACGGTCGTTGAAGGGGGAGAGGTAGCCCTGCTGTTGGGTCAGGTCGCCCATGGTCTCCCAGAAGGGGTCGAAGAAGAGCTGACCGTTCTTCCAAGCCTTGTCGAACAGCTTCTTTTGGACGTCGTCCCGCGATGCGGTATTGAACCAGTACATCGTCCCCCCGGGGCTGTCCTTGTCGCCGATCTTCTTCACATACAGATCGCTCCCCAGCAAGCCGGTGGCCATGCTGGCGCTGATGGAGGCGATCATGGTCGGGACGAGGCCCGCGTTTGCACCGCCTTGGGCGAAGGTGCCCGTACCAATGATGATCGGCCCCTTCCAGAAGTCGCCCATGACGGCCGCCCCGGAGTAGATCACGGTGTCCGCCCAGAGCCCCTTTACGTTGGTGCTTCCGTCGGGGAACGGGACTACCGCGTTGTTGGCCGTCACGGTGATGTCGCCGGTGGCTGCCGTGCCCGCGGTCGGATCGGCCTTCCATTTGTTTAAGGCGGCCGGGTGGGTGGCCACGCGGATGTCGTGGATATGGAGCCCGTAGTTCTGGTCGTCTCCCGTGATGCTGAGGTAGCCGGAGTAGCCGTCATTTCCCGAGAAATCGATGTACCAGCCCTTGATCTTGTTGCTGGTGAACAGCGTGGTCTCATTGTCTTTCAGGTACTTGAGGTAGGCATCGAGCGACGGGGCGTAGATATACTCGCTGCGCAGGTGGTTCGTGTCGGGCCCCGAGATCCAAAACTTGGACGAGCCGATGCACCGGAGGGCATCTGCGTTGCCACTCACGGTGGAGACGAACGGCCCATATCCCACCTCGCCGGGTTTCGGCAGGTTGTTGTCCTTGGCCGGGTCGGGTCCGATGGGCCCGGATGGAAGCGTCTTCTTGAGGGCGCGGATAGCCGCCGCGGCCCCCGTGCCGTCCGTGAACGTGCACTGGTCCGTCTTGTCACCGTTGGCGTTCTTCACGGTCAGGCGTGTCGGAAATGAAAACGAGTCTTCGTAGGTCACGTCCACGTTGTCGTAAGCGTCGCCCTTGATCGTCCACTCGGCCAAGGCGTAAGGAACGTCTTGATCAAATAGTCCAGGGCCATTGGTGCCGGAGAAGGGGTCATCGGACCCCAGGCCGGCGAAGACCTTCGTGCTGTCACAGCCAACGGCCAGGGTAAACTTCCCGCCCTTTACCGTGCTCAGTTGGATGGATTGCGCGTCCGCCACGGTCTGGGTTGCGCCACCTTTGGCGGTGGTGTAGGAGACGAAACCGCCGGAATTCATGAAATACAGCCAGACCTGCTCATCCGGGTAGTTGTCGGAAAAATACGTGGCCGCACCCGGGCGCGGCTCAAAGTTGTTCTTGATGACCAGTGTAACCTGCGCACTGACGGCCTCAGCCCACATCAGGGCAAAGGCGCCAAGCAGTGAGACAGCGGCGAAACGAAGTCGCGTCACACACGGCCGATTGATGGGATTCCGATCCATGGCTGTTCCCCCCTTTGTTGCTACTAAGTTAGCACATCCGGTCCTCGCAGGGGTGTTGGTGGGCAACGCCGTGCTTCACGCTTGTCATTGCGAAAGCCGCTCTCGAAGGGCTGCCATTGAAGCAATCTCGCATTTCAACGCCGATGTAAGGCGAGATCGCCGCGCCAGCCTGCGGCAGGCTCGCGATGACAGCCGATTCCATGGGGGGTTGGTGGGCACACTTACCCTGTCACTGCGAGGGAGCGCAACGACCGCGGCAGTCCCGGGGTATCCGGCGAGACTGCTTCGTCCCTCCGGTCCTCGCAGTGACATGGGAGTCGTCATCGCGAGCGGGGTTGGTGGGCAACGCCGGGCTTCGCGCCGCTTTTGCCCACCCTACGGCTGAGCCCCGGACAGGGCGAGGATGTGTATCCTCGCCTACAGAGGGGGATGTTCGGGCTTTGTGCCGCGGGCCGGGACTTCCTCAGGGAATCCGTTTGGGCGCCAAAGCGGCGAGGCCGCCGGTGGCCGTCTCCTTGTACTTGCAGCTCATGTCGGCGCCCACCTGCTTCATGGCGGCCACGGCGGCGTCGAAGCTGATGTGGTGCTTGCCCGAGCCCATGAGGGCGATGTTGGCGGCGTTGAGGGCCGTGACGGCGCCCACGGCGTTGCGCTCGATGCAGGGGATCTGCACGAGGCCGCCCACGGGGTCGCACGTGAGCCCCAGGTGGTGCTCGAGGGCCGTCTCGGCGGCCGCTTCGGCCTGGGGCACGGAGCCGTCCAGGCAGTGGACCGCCGCGGCGGCGGCCATGGCGCTCGCCACCCCCACCTCGCCTTGGCACCCCACCTCAGCGCCGGCGATGCTCGCGTTCTCCACCACCACGCCGCCCACGACGGAAGAGACCAAAAGCGCCTCTAGGACCTTGCGCTCGGGGAGGCGGAAGCGCTCCTTGAGCATGGTCAGGACGGCGGGGACGACCCCCGCGGAGCCGCACGTGGGGGCCGTGACCACGCGCCCGCCGGCGGCATTCTCCTCCGCCACGGCGATGGCGTAGAGGGCCGTGTCCGTCACGTCGCGCGACAGGATCCCATAGTGCCGGATGTTCTTCTGGCAACTCTCGAACATCTCGCCCGCCCGGCGCTCGAGCATGAGAGGCCCGGGAAGGAGCCCCTCGGCGTTCAGGCCCCGGTCCACGGCGTTGCTCATGACCTCCCACAGGGCGTGCAGGCGCTCGAAGGCGTCCGCTTCGCTCACCCCATCCGCGGCCAGGTGCCTCAGGGCGAAGGCCGACAGGTCCATGCTCTCGTTCAGGCACAGGTCCACGATGGCGTTCATGGAGGGCTTGCCATCCCCGCCCTGCTCCGGGGTTGCCATGGACCCGCCGAGAATTCGCCCGCCTCCCACGGATTGATAGGTCTCTTCAAGGACCACCCTGCCGTTCGCGTCCACCAGCGAAAAGGCAAGCGTATTGGGATGGGCCAGGCTCTGGACGTCGGTGTCGAAGACGATGTCCTTCTCGGGGGAGAAGGGGTAGCCGTGGGCACCGATGGTGACGCGGCCCAGGCGGGTGACCTCCTTGTGGACGGAGCGCACCGTTTCCCGGCCCTCTTCCTCCGGGTCGAAGCCCGCGAGGCCGGCGGTGACCGCCAGGTCAGTCAAGTGGCCCCTTCCCGTGAGGGCCAGGCTTCCCGTGAGGCGCACCTTCAGCCGCCCCTCGGGCGGCTTCAACTCGTCGAGGCGCCGCCTGAAATCCAGAGCCGCCAGGCAAGGGCCGAGGGTGTGGGAAGAACTCGGGCCGATGCCGATTTTGAGAATCGAGAAGGGGCTGGGCAGGCGCATGGGATGGAACCTCCGCGGGTCAGTTTACAGCAACCGGCGCAGCGACCCCCTCGAGCCTGGACAGGGAGCCCCTAAGGCGCTATGCTTTACGTGTAAAGCAGGAGGGTGAACATGCCCACGGTATCGATTCGGCTGGACGAGAAGACCAACAAGCGCCTGGAGGTCTTGGCGGCCAAGACGGGACGGACCAAAACCTATTACGTTCGCGAGGCCGTTCTGTCCAAGATTGAGGACCTCGAGGACCTCCACGCGGCGGAGCGTGCCATTCTTGACCTGAAGTCCGGGCGGGACCAGGTGTATAGCCTGAAGGACGTGGAGCGCCGCCTTGGCCTGGCGGATTGAGCTCTCGGGCAAAGCGGCCAAGGCGCTCGAAAAACTGGACCGCGACGATGCGCAACGCATCCTCGTCTTTCTGCGCGAGCGGCTGGCCAAGGAAGCGAACCCCAGGCGCTTAGGGAAGCCCCTTCAAGGCACGTTGGAATTCTGGCGGTACAGGGTAGGGGACTACCGCCTGCTGTGCACCATCGAAGATGAGCGGATCACGGTGGTGGTCCTGCGCATCGGGCACCGCCGCGAGGTCTACCGATAAGGCCAAACCTGGCCGCTCCCGGCTCCCTGCTCCCAGCTCCC
>JAKAJA010000237.1 GCA_021814085.1 Acidobacteriota bacterium
AGAGAGCCCTTGAGCGTCTCACCATGAGAACCCAGCGTCTTGGCCGAGGGAAACCAGCTCCCGCCCAGATTGAAGTGGACCTCGATGTGTTGGCTCGAGCGGCGGCTGATGGGCAGGCCCAAGACGATCCCGGGGCCGCCCAGGCCGAGGCCTTTCGTCCAAGATCCCGTAGGCAGGCTGAGTTTTACGCCAGGCGCGAAGGAGAAGGCGCTGCCTTCGCCTTGGAGCTTGGCCTGGTATTGGTAGCCGAGCTGGATGTCGCCGAATCCGTGGGGGTCCGGGGCGCCTTGGGCGCCATAGGGCACCAGCACGTCCATCTGGTGCCGGGCGCTCCCCAGAGGCCACTGGTCGTCGAAGGTGCAGACCCAGAGGGAATCGTTCGGAAAGTGCCAGCCCGTGAGCACGTGCTGTACTACGTCGGGATCCTGGTTGTAGGCCTCGTTGATGAGGAAGGAGTTGTCCTGAAGGACCTCCGTCCAGGAGGGTTTGCCGCCGGACATCTCTTGTGCGGCAAGGCCGGAAGTGATCCAGAGTGCGAAGAGCGGGATGAAAAGGCCTGCGATGCGCCTCAAGCGTCCACCTCCCCGCCGCGCCGCCTTCTAGGCTTTGGCCGAGCGCGCCGCGAGTTCGAGCACGTCCGTGGTCTTGAACGTCTCGTGGCCCGTTTCGCCGGCGGCGTTGTTGAGCATGACGTTGCAGAAGGGGCAAGCGACGGCCACGCCGGAGGCCTTGGTCTCCATGGCCTGCTCGAGCCGCAGGTGGTTGACGCGGCTGCCGAGTTTCTCCTCGAGCCACATGCGCCCGCCTCCCGCGCCGCAGCACATGGCCGCCTCGCCGTGCTGCTTGATCTCCGTCAACTGCACGCCGGGGATGGCTTTCAGGATGTCCCGCGGCGCATCCACGACACCGTTGTATCGCGCAAGGTAGCACGGGTCATGGTAGGTGATGTGCTCCTTGACCTCCGCGGTGAGCTTGAGCCGGCCCTCGGCGACGAGCTTCGCCACGAGGTCCGTGCCGTGCACCACCTCGAACTGGCCGCCGAAGGCGGGGTACTCGTTCTTGAGTGTGTTGAGGCAGTGGGGGCAGTTGGTGACGATCTTCTTGACCTTGTACCCGTTGAGGGTTTCGATGTTCGTCTCGGCGAGGGTTTGGAAGAGGTACTCGTTGCCCAGACGGCGGGCGCTGTCTCCCGTGCAGGTCTCCTCCGAACCAAGGATGGCGAAGGACACGCCGGCCTTGCGCAGGAGCTCCGCCAGGGCCTTGGAGACCTTCTGCCCCGCGGCATCGTAGGCGCCCGCACAGCCCACCCAGAACAGGTACTCCGCCTCGGGCGCCTCGGCCATGAGGGGGATGTCCATGCCCTCCGCCCACTTGCCCCGGTCGGCCTGGGGCAGGTTCCAGGGATTGCCCTGGCGCTCCATCCCCTTGAACCCCACCTGCGCTTCAGCCGGGAAATCGCTCTCCTCGAGGGTGAGGTAGCGGCGCATCTGGACGAGCTTGTCCACGAAGGTGATCTGGAGGGGGCACGCCCACTCGCAGTACCCGCAGGTCGTGCAGGCCCAGACCGTGTCCCTGCTGACTTTGCCACCGAGGGCTTTCTCGCTCCAGGGCGGCTCGTCGTGACCCAACTCCCACTTGGCCCCTTCGGGCACGGCGCCTCCCAGGAGGAGCCGGTTCTCGGGTACGGGCTTGTCTTGGGCCATCTGCTCGATGGGGGTGGCGTAGAGGTAGTCCCGCAGGTCGTTCCCGAAGTTCTTGGGCCGGAGGGGCTTCCCCGTGAGGGTAGTGGGGCAGACCTCCTTGCAGCGACCGCACTCCGTGCAGGTGTACAGGTCGAGGAGCTGTTTCCACGTGAAATCCTGGATGCGGTTGGCCCCGAAGTGCTCCACCTCCAGGTCCATCTTCTTGATGTTCTTGTTGGGCTCCAGCTCCCTGAAATAGACGTTGAAGAGGGCCGTGAGCACGTGGAAGTGCTTGGAGTAGGGGAGGAAGTTGAGGAAGCCGAAGAGGATGATCAGGTGGATCCACCAAGTTGCCATGTAGAAAGCTTGCAGCGACGGGGAAGCCATCCCCGACAGGAACGAGGCGACCGCTTCCCCGGCGGGCGACCACGATGCCCAGTCGGGATGATGAAGGAGGATGAAAGCGCCGTCCGCCAGGAGGTCCGTCGCCATGAGGCCCCCGATGAGGCTGAGGGTGGCCCAGGCGTCCCAGGAGTTGTCCAGGCGGGCGGGCCGGAAGAAGATCCTGCGCAGGGCGGCCAAGGCGAGCCCCACGAGCACCAGGACTTCGAAGACGTCCTTCGTGAACTGATAGCCCAGCCCCCACATGCCGAGGGTCTCGGTCAGGTGGAAGGAGGGGAAGAGGCCTTCGGCCACCAGGCCCAGGGAACGGAGACCCAGGACGCAGAAGCCCCAGAAGATCAGGAGGTGAAACACACCGGCGTAAGGGTCGCGCAGCATGCGCTTCTGCACGAAGGCGTAGATGAAGAGCCCCTTGATGCGCGCCCAGGGGTTCCCGAAGCGGTCGTCGGGCAGGCCCGCGACGAGGGCGCCTATCCTCTTGTTGGCTGTGTTGGCGAAGAGAGCGATGGAACCGAATACGAAGAGCCAGAACACTCCGGTCTGCACTGGATGCATCTCTTCCCCTCCCAGTTTTTAATATCGCGCCCCGGTTCGAAGAGGGCAGGATAGGGCGCCTTGGCACTCCTTGTCAACCGCTCGTGCGAGCAATTACTCGCACGACATTTCTGACCAGAAAGCTTTAATAAACAGGGTTGACAGCCGTTAAAGAGAGTGGATGGTTGCTTTAGGTTGTCGATTCTTGAGTCGGGGGAAGGAACGCGATGAGCCCCTCCTTGGCCAACTTCTTGAAGATCATCAGCGCCTGGATCTCCTGGATGGGGGAGATGCGGATGATGGACTGGACCGAGGTAGTCCCGTTGATCCGGCTGAGGACGTAGTTTTCCTGGGGCGTGAAGGAGAGCTCGTTGAGGTCGCCGAGGGAGCGCCGCAGGTACGGCAGGTGCTCGATGGAGAACTCGTCCGTCACGAGGCTCGCCTTGATCTCCTTGTAGGCGCGGTCGGTCATGGACCTTGCGAGGGCGTGCCCGGGCTGGAGGATGAGGACCTGCTTGAAGGTCTCGATGGCCTCCTCGTAGTCCCCCGCGTTAAACAGTTTGAGACCGTTGTTGGCCAGCGCCCGGGCCTGCTCCTCCATGAGGAACTCGGAGGGCTTGGGCGGCGGGGGCACGTCCAGCACCTCCATGATGCCCATCCGGTACATGTCGTAGAGGGTCTTGCTCACGGCGAAGTCGGAGGCATGGAACATGAGGCAGAGGTCGCTGATTCGGCGGGGGATCTCGAGGAGCTGGATCATGCGGTTGTAGAGGGGGTCCGACAGAATGGACCGGGTGAGCGAATCGGGGACGACCTTGAGGACGGTTTCGGAGGAAGGGAAGACGTTTCGGATTCGCGCCCACTCGTCGGACCGGCGCGTGCCCTCCATCATGATGGAGGTGACATCCATCTCGATGGGAACGTGGGTTTCCTGCGCCGGCGCGTCGTTGAAAAACTTGAACGTCCCCTCCTCCCACAGGAAGAGGTCGTAGATGGTCTCCTCGGCCTTGATGCGTAGGAAGCGCTGGACCTCATCCTCCTGGAGGGTCCCCTCCATCACCAGGATACGGCCCAGCTTGATGCCCGTCTCTCCCTGCTTCTGGAAGGCCCGCATGAGGTCATCCTCGCCGATCTTGCCGTGGGAGAGGAGGAACTGGCCGAAGTACTCCCTGGGGTCGTTGCTGGCGGAAGCGACGATCTTCCCCATCCGGAAGTAGATCTCCTTGATGATCTCGCGGCGCTGGAGGAGGAGGATGCCCGTTTTCTGGCTTATGGCAAGCCACTGCAGGAGGTCGGGCAGCGGCATGGTCGCGAAGTCACCCTGAAGGCTCATGGAGCGATTATAAGGGCGAAAGGAGAAAGGGGGAAGGGGAGGTGGGAAGAGCGGGAGAACGGGAGAAGGGAAGAAGGGAAGAAGGGAAGAAGAGCATGCCGGGCGGTCGGAAGTCGGCAGCTGGAAGAGGCTAATGGCCCTGTCATTGCGAGGAGGCCGAAGGCCGACGCGGCAATCCCGATGTTCACGGCGAGACTGCTTCGTCGCTATGCTCCTCGCAGTGACAGAGTAGGCATTAGGTGTCAGGAGTCAAGGGTCAGGGGTCAGGCGTGAATATTAAAGCGGAGGTCGGAAGATGGCAGTTGACAGTTGACTGGAAATGCGCGGAGAAAAAAATTTCTGCTCCCTGCTCCCTATTCCCTGCTCTCCG
>JAKAJA010000238.1 GCA_021814085.1 Acidobacteriota bacterium
ATCCACCTGGGTCCCCCTCAGGACGGGCGCCGCACCCGCGCTGGAGAAGTCGTCGCGGTAGAGGTTGATGTCCAGGGTCCCCACGGGGACCTGCACCTTCTCCACCTGCTTGAGCTTATCGGCCACCCGCCTGGCCAGGGGGACGCCCCGGCGGTGGATGCCGATGAGCACCACGCCCTCGCACCCCTGGAGGCGCTCGGCGATCTCCAGCGCCAGGCGGCCCAATGTGCGCTGGATGCCCGCCGCATCTAAGATGGTCTTGCGTTTCATGGGATCGGTCTCCTTGGTCGGGGCAACGGGACGGGCGGCGCACCCCGGGGCCGGCCCGCACTCGAACACGGGCGCCCCCGCGCGCTCCCTCCGAAGAGCCCGCAGTCTACCGTGGCCCCCCGAGGGCAGTCAACGCCCCGCAAAGGCGTCCCCTGAGCTGAGACGTCCCACCCTGTTGACATTGCTCGAAACGCGGTGGTATTTTCCCTCCTTCGGCGAGCGGTTTGCCGGAGGGCCATTTTTCAAATGAAGGAGTTACGATGGCTACAGGTACTGTGAAGTGGTTCGACGAGAAGAAGGGCTATGGGTTCATCACGGAGGATGGCGGGAAGGACGTTTTCGTCCACTACAGCGCCATCGTCGGCAACGGCTTCCGCAAGCTGGCGGAAGGCGAGAAGGTCACCTTCGAGGTCAAGGAAGGTGCCAAGGGTCCCCAGGCGGACCAGGTTCAGGCGATCCGCGACTAACCGCCCGCGGTTAAGACGGACAACCAAAAAGGGGCCTTCGGGCCCCTTTCCATTTCCCCCCTCCCACCACCGCATGGGACTCCCGGATCAAGATGGACAGCGGCCTCCCTCCGTACCATAATGAAGGTATACCGCACGCTTGAGTGAGGGAGCTGAGGCCATGCTCGATCGCCGCCGCGCACCCCGGGTAGCACCGAAAAAGCCCATGAAGGCCAAGATCAAAACCTCTCTCGTCGCCCGGGTCATCGACATCTCTGTTTCCGGCGCCCAGGTGGAACTGCCCTACTCCCTCCCCCTGCGCACCGGTTGCGATATCCGGCTCCAGACCAACGGCACGGAGATTTCTCTGCGCGCCACCGTCCGCCGGTGCTCGGTTCTAGGCTGGACGGAACAGGAGGGGAAGAAGGTCCTCCTGTACCGAGCCGGCGTGGAATTCGAGGGCTCCGGCCGGGATCTCCTGGCGATTCTCGCCCCGAAATTTCCAGAACTTTTCTCCGCGGGCAAGGGACTGGAGGGCGTGGCTGAGAGGCACGCTTCGCCAGGCTCCACTGAGAGCATTGAGGTGACCATCCAGATGGGCGATGGCCCCGATGATACCAAGGAGCCCCCAAAGAAGTAGTTTCCCGATTCCGGAATGGGGTCTCTGCCGTGGCGGCATTGCGCCAGAATCGCCCCTGCCCTATCCCGCCATGGCGTCCCAAGACTGTACGGCCATCCAAATGACCCGGACCCAGAGGAGGGCCAGGAAGGCCCCTCCGCAGGCGAGCTTCCCCGCCAGGCCCGCGGCGCGCCCCAGGGCCGCGCCGAAGCCGGCCATGATGGCCTTGCCCGCGTGCTTCTGTCTCACGAGCTCGGAGGCCAGTGCCCCGAGGAAGGCGCCGAGGACCGTGCCGGGAATCGCCCCGAGACCGTAGCCAAAGGCCGCGCCAAAGAGCGCGCCAAGGATGGCCCCGGCGACGGCGAAGAGGCCGCTCCACCGGCTGCCGCCGAAGGCCCTCGCCCCGAAGAACCCGGTCAGTAACTCGAAGAGTTCCCCAAGGGCGCAAAGACCGAGGCCCACCCCCAGGACCCAGAGCGGGATGACGTTGAAGCCCTCGCTCCAGCCATAGAGGAGAGCCAGGAGGAAGACGATCCAGTTGCCGGGCAGATGGAAGACGGAAGAGAGCCAGGCCAGGGCGGCGAAGGCGAGAAAAATCACGGCCACGATCAACTGCCCGTAGGGATTCAAGGCGCTCCTCCCCGGTCGATGGTACCAGCTTTCCCCCCGGGAAAGGAAAAGGCCCGGAGCCTTCGCCCCGGGCCTCGCCGTCTCTGGGAATGACCTCCCGCCGGGTAACCTAGCGGCGCTTCTTGCCACCCTTGAAGTACTTCTCCACGCCGAGCTTGTCCCACCACAGCACGTAGGGGCTCGCCACGAAGATGGAGGAGTAGGTGCCCACGATGATGCCCACGGTCATGACGAAGCTGAAGGAGAAGAGGACCTCGCCGCCGAAGATGAGCATGGCCACGACCACGAAGAACGTGAGCAGGGAGGTAATCATGGTCCGGGACAGGGTTTCGTTGATGCTGCGGTTGAAGAGGTCGTCGTCCTCCTGCTTCCGCTCCTTCTTCATGTGCTCGCGGACGCGGTCGAAGACCACGATGGTGTCGTTGATAGAGTAGCCGAGCAAGGTGAGGAGGGCCGCGATGGTGGGGAGGTTCACCTCCACCTGGAACAGGGAGACCAGGCCCACCGCCATGAACGTGTCGTGGACCAGGGAGAGGATGGCCCCCACGCTGAACCGGAACTGGAAGCGGAACCACGCGTAGAGAAGGATGCCGATCATGGAGCCGATGACGGCCTGGATGGCCTTGTTCTTGAGCTCCTTCCCGACCGTTGGGCCCACCGTGTCGATGCGCTGGATGGCGAAGTCGCCCGCCGCCAGTTTTCCCTGGAGGAAGGTGAACATGGCGTCGGTCATGCCGGGGACCTTGTGCAGGCCGTCCATGGAGGCCACCATGCCACCGTTCTGCCTCTTGTAGTCCTGGATGGCCTGGGCGAGGGCCTTTCCGGCCTCGTCGGTCCCAGCGATGGCGCCCGAGTGGAGGCCCGCGAGGATCACTTCCTCGATGGCCTTCCCGTTGCTCGTGTTCACGTCCAGCTTGCCGGAGGCGAGGGCCTGCTGGATTTCGGGTTTGCGCAGGCCGCTGAGGATCTGCTGGCTCCTGAGGGTGATGGCGTCCTCGTTCAGGAGCTGCCCCTTCTCGTCGCGGGCATCCAGGCGGATCAGGACCTCGTTGTCCTCCGCCTTCCCGAAGCTGACCACCGTCACGGTGCCCGTGGTCCCCTTCTTGATAGTGGCCTCGACGGCGCGGGGATCCACGGGGTGGCTGAAGCGGACCTGGAGCTCCTGTCCGCCCCGGAAGTCGATGCCGTAATTGAGGCCGCGGGTCGCCAGGCTCCACATGCCCACCGCGATGAGGATCATGGAGGCGATGACGAAGTGGACCTTGTATTTCATGAAGGGGATCTTGAAGCCGCGGAAGGAGTGGATGGGGCCGATGGAGACGTCCGTGGGACGCTTGCCGCCCTTGCTGCGCAAGTCCATGACGATGTCGTAGATGATGCGCGAGACGAAGACGGCCGTAAACATGTTGGCGATGAGACCCACCGTGAGGGTCACCGCGAACCCGCGCACGGGGCCCGTGCCGAACTGCAGGAGGAAGAGGGCCGAGATCCAGTCCGTCACGTGCGTGTCGAAGATCGTGATGAAGGCCTTGGAGAACCCGCCGGAGATGGCCGTCTGGACGGCCTTGTTCTCCAGGAGTTCGTCCTTGATGCGCTCGAAGATGAGGACGTTGGCGTCGATGGACATGCCCAGTGTCAGGATGATGCCCGCGATGCCCGGCACCGTGAGGGTCAGGCCGAAGGTGGACATGACACCCACGAGGATGACGAGGTTGAGGAGGAGGCAGACGTTGGCGTTGATGCCCGAGGCCCGGTAGTACAGGAGCATGAAGGCGAGGATGCCCACGAGCCCCACGAGGCCCGAGAAGGTCCCCTTGCGGATGGAGGCGAGGCCCATGCTCGGCCCCACCGTGCGCTCTTCGGCGAACCGGGGGATGGCGGGGAGGGCGCCCGACTTGAGCTGGAGGACCAACTCCTGGGCTTCCTGCGTCGTGAAGTTGCCCTCGATCATGCCCTTGTCGCCGATCTCGCTGTTGATGCGTGGATTGCTGATGACCATCTGGTCGAGGACGATGGCCGCCTGCTTGCCGATGTTCGCGCGGGTGAACTCGCGGAATTTCTGGCCGGCGATGGCGGAGAGCTGGAAGTCGACGATGGGCTGGCCGTACTGGTTGCCGCCCACGCGGACCTCCGTGATGTCGGCACCGGAGACCACCGGGACGGCCTTCACGGCGAACCATACCTCACCAGGAAATTTGTCGGAGGATCCCTGGAAGAAAGACACGTCGGGCGGTTTCACTCCGCCGAACTGCTTGAGGAGAGCTTCCCGGCTCGGTGCGCCCATGGAGGGTTCGAGGGTCTGGTGCCACCCCAGCTGGGCCGCCTTGCCGATGAGCGACTTGATCT
>JAKAJA010000239.1 GCA_021814085.1 Acidobacteriota bacterium
GAGTTCACGGGCGTTCAGCTCATCCGGGCCTACCTGGAGTCCAAGGGCGACGCGCGCAAGGTCATCCTCATCCCCGATTCGGCCCACGGCACGAACCCGGCCAGCGCCCACTTCGCGGGCTACGCCGTGGAGGAGGTCAAGAGCGGGGCCGACGGCTGCGTGGACGTGGCGGTCCTGAAGGGGCGCCTGGGACCGGACGTGGCGGGCATCATGCTCACCGTGCCCAACACCCTGGGCATCTTCGAGAAGAACATCGCCGAGATCTGCAAGCTCATGCACGCCAACGGGTCCCAGGTCTACGTGGACGGCGCCAACCTCAACGCCATGATGGGCCTCACCCGCCCGGGCGACTGGGGCGCCGACGTCATGCACATCAACCTCCACAAGACCTTCACGACGCCCCACGGCGGAGGAGGCCCGGGCTCGGGCCCCGTGGTCTGCAAGGCCCACCTGGAGCCCTTCCTCCCCCGGCCCGTCATCGTGAAGAAGGACGGACGGTACGCGTGGGATTGGGACAGGCCCCGGAGCATCGGCAAGGTGCACGGCTTCTTCGGCAATTTCCTCATCCTCGTGCGCGCCCTCTGCTACATCGAGACCATGGGCGGCGAGGGCCTCAAGCGGTCCAGCGAGCTAGCCGTGCTCAACGCCAACTACCTCCGGGCCAGGCTCACGGGGGACCTGCAACTCGGTTTCGACGGCCCCACCCTCCACGAGGTGGTGTTCTGTGACAAGGGTCTTCCCAACGGGGTCACCACCATGGACCTGGCGAAGCGGCTCATCGACTACGGCTTCCATCCGCCCACGGTCTACTTCCCCCTCATCGTCCACGGGGCCATCATGATCGAGCCCACGGAGACGGAGCCCGTGGAAGAGCTCGACCGGTTCGTGGATGCCGTGAGGGCCATCGTGAAGGAGGCGGCGGAGACCCCCGACCTCGTGAAGGCCGCGCCCCACACGGCCTACCGGCGGCGCCTCGACGACGTGGCCGCGGCGCGGACACCGAAACTCACCTACAAGCCCTGATCCGACGGGCGTCCGAATCAGCGCACGGGGCGGGCCGCCAGGCCCGCCCCGTGTTTTTTGATTAGGAATTCACCGGCCGAGCGAGTGATCGTGTGGTCCAATGATGGCGTATTTGGGTTATTTCCCCCCAATATGGGTGTAAAGACACGATAGGTCCCGTTCTCAGCCAGTTTCGGCTGGCCATGCGCAAGCCCGTGAGAATACACTGCGCTTCCCTCCCGCTAGGGAGCGTCGGTGTCCCCCGAAAGTCGCACGGGTTGTCTTTCTGCGGCCCCTGGGAGCGGGATCGATGCCCGGAGGGTGGGGCGGCGCCATTCGCGCCGGGAGATTCGCAACCCGTTCGTGTTGGGGGGAGGGGAGTCATGAAGGTCAGAAGAGACACCTTTGCCGTGGGCCTCGCGCTTTTGGCGGCGAGTTCCATCTGGCTGACGATCGGCGCCGCGCCCACGGGCCCGACGGATCAGGATTGCCTGCAGTGCCACTCGGATTCGAGCATGGCTGGAAACACCATGGCCAGTACTCAGAAGCCGCTGGGCAAAACGGTCGTGGCCAAGGAAGAGCTCACTTTCCAGGTCACCAAGGACAGCCTGAAAGGATCCGTGCATGAGGGCCTGTCCTGCGTGGACTGCCACGAGGGCATCAAGGAACTGCCCCACGCCGAAAAGGTGCCCGCACCCACCTGCCGCTGCCACGGGGACTTGGCGGCCGAGGTCAAAGCCGGAGTCCATGCCCCGTCAGGGAAAGCGGGACGGCTCGTCCCGGGGTGCGCCGACTGCCACGGGGCCCACCAGATCAGGGCTAAGAGCGACCCCGCCTCGTCCGTGTATCCTACGAACATCCCGGGGACCTGCGGGGCATGCCACAGCAACACCAAGGGCATGGAAGCCCTGGGCGTACGCCAGAGCAACCCGTTGGAGAACTTCCTTAAGAGCGACCACTGGAAATCCGTGGAAGGAGGGGTGACCTTGAAGGCGGCCACGTGCGCCGACTGTCACGGGGCCCACAAGATCCTATCCGCCACGGACCCCCAGTCGCCCGTTTACAAGCGCAACGTCCCCGCCACCTGCGGCAAGTGCCACAAGGGCGTGGAGGACCAGTACGTCAAGAGCGTCCACGGGAAGAGCCTGGCCGCCGGGCACAACGAGGCCCCCTCCTGCGCCGACTGCCACGGGGAGCACGACATCGAGAACAAGACCCGCAAGACGAGCAAGGTGTTCGCGGGGAACCTGGCCACCATGACCTGCGGAGAGTGCCACTCTTCTGTCCGCATGGCCAGGCGCTTCAGCCTGCCCGTGGGCATGGTGAAGTCCTACGAGGCCTCCTTCCACGGGCTAGCTTCGAAATACGGCGACACGGCCGTGGCGAACTGCGGGAGCTGCCACGGGGTCCACGACATCCTGCCGAGCAGCGACCCGAAGTCGAGCATCAACCCCAATAACCTCCAGACCACGTGCGGCAAGTGCCACCCCGGCGCGGGCGCGACCTTCGCCCAGACGCCCATCCACCTCAAGGTGACGGCTTCCGATAGCCCGGTCCTCTACTGGATTCAGCACTTTTACATTCTGATCATTGCCCTCACCCTGGGTGGGATGGCCCTCCACCAGCTCCTGGACTACATCCGCCGCTACAAAGAGACGGTCAAGAAGCTGCGTCCCGTGGCTATCTACCTGCGCATGGACAAGTCGGAGCGGGTCCAGCATGTCCTCCTTCTCACCAGCTTCCTCACCCTGGTGGCGACGGGGTTCGCCCTCAAATGGCCGGACTCCGTCTGGGCCCTGCCCTTCCTGTACATCCCCGGGGGCTTCAGCGCCCGGGGATGGATCCACCGCCTCGCCGCGGTGGTGATGGTCGCGGACTCCCTGTATCACGTCTACTACCTGATCGCGACCAAACGCGGGCGGAGCCTCGCCCTGGGCATGCTCCCGACCCTCCAGGACGGGAAGGACCTCATCGTGCAGCTCGGCTACTACCTGGGCTACAGAGATCGCGGGGCGCGGTTCTCACGCTTCAGCTACGCCGAGAAGGCCGAATACCTGGCCCTCGTATGGGGCACGGTGGTCATGGTGGCCACGGGCTTCATCCTCTGGTTCAAGACATTCTTCGCCCGGTTCCTCCCCGACTGGGGGTACTCCGCCTCCGAGATGATCCATCTCTACGAGGCCATCCTCGCCTTCAGCGCCATCGTCATCTGGCACTTCTACGCCGTGTTCAGCCACACGGAAAAGTCGCCCTACAATTCCACATGGCTCACGGGCCGCCTGACGCGCCACGAGATGGAGCGCTACCACCCCCGGGAGCTGGAGGAGATCGAGCGCCAGGAGCGGGAGGCGGTGAAGGCGAAGGGAGAAAAGCCATGAGGTGCTCAGGGATCTTTGCCGTTTTCGCCGTGACCCTCTCGGCGGCCGTGGCGGCACCATGCGCACCGGTACGAAAGCCCGTGGCGCCCAAAGCGGCGGACTGCGCCGAATGTCACGCTGCGGCCGAGAAGCCGGTGACGGCGGATGCCCTCAAGGGATCGGTCCACGAGGCCCTGGGGTGTACCGACTGCCACGCCGACATCAGGGAGCTGCCCCACGCCCCTAAGCCCGCCAAGGCCACTTGCACGCCCTGCCACGACAAGGAGGTGGCGGCCTGGAAGGCCAGCCCGCACGCGGCGAACCCCGGCGGCGCCACGTGCGCCTCCTGCCACGGATCGCACCAAGTGAAATCCGCGGGCGACCCCTTCTCCATCCGGTCGGGGATCCGACAGGTCGAGGTCTGCGGCGCCTGCCACGCCAAACAACCCGGGCCCCGAGGGGGGACGGGCCAAGCCTGGATCATGGACTACAAGAGGAGCGTCCACGGGGAGGGAGTCCTCAAGAGCGGGCTGAACATCGCCCCCTCCTGCGCCACTTGCCATGGCGCGCACGGGCTCAAGGTGCTCAAGGCGAACGACGCGGCCTCCAAACTCCGGCTGGCGGAGACCTGCGGCACCTGCCACAAGCAGGCCTACGAGGCATATCGGGTGAGCATCCACGCCGCGGCCCTCGCCAAGGGCGTAGTCACCTCCCCGACCTGCACCGACTGCCACGGCGAGCACACGATCCAGGGTCCCGGAGGCCCGGGCTCTTCGGTCGCGCCCCTCGCCGTGACGGCCACCTGCGGGAAGTGTCACGGGGACAAAACGTCCATGGCCAACTTTGACGTGCCCAGCGACCGGGTCTCGACCTTCATGGACAGCTACCACGGAGTGGCGCTGTCAGAAGGTGACGTGAAGGCCGCCAACTGCGCCTCGTGCCACGGCA
>JAKAJA010000240.1 GCA_021814085.1 Acidobacteriota bacterium
CGCCATGAAAACCTTCAACCGCACCCGGGCGGGAGTCGCCTCGGCGGCCGTGGGCATGGCCCGCGAGGCCTACGATACGGCCAAGGCGTGGGCACTCACGCGGCGCCAGTTCGGCCAGCCCATCGCCAGCTTCCAGGCCATCGGGTTCATGTTCGCCGAGATGCTCACGGAGATCACCGCGGCCCGCTTCCTCGTGTGGAACGCGGCCATCCTCACGGACCAGGACAAAGAGGTGGGTACTTATAGCGCCATGGCCAAGTACTACGCCACCGACGTGGCCATGAAGGTCGCCACGGACGCGGTGCAGATCATGGGCGGCGAGGGCTACTCGCAGGATTTCATCGTCGAGAAGATCATGCGTGACGCCAAGCTCTCCCAGATCTACGAGGGGACGAACCAGGTGCAGCGGCTCGTCATCGCGAAAAATTCGTTGAAGTGACGGGAGCGGGGAGCGGGGAGCGGGGAGCAGGGAGTGGGATAAGGCCGTGGGCAATTTCGCGGGGGCTATGCTTCGTCCTCCTCCCTGCTACCGGCTTCCTGCTCCCGACCCGCCGACCGTAGGGAGGCGAGAGACTTGAACTACCCCGTCTGGTACGTGCCCTTCGGCTCCGAGTGGGTCATCGCGGCCATGGCGATCCTCCACGTGTTCATCTCCCACTTCGCCGTGGGGGGAGGGCTCTTCCTGGTGGCCGTCGAAACGCGGGCTGAAAAGCACTACGACCCGGCCCTGCAGGACTGGCTCAGGAGGTTTACCCGGTTCTTCGTCCTGCTCACCGTCGTGCTCGGCGCGGTGACGGGAGTCGGCATATGGTTCACCATAGGCCTCATCAGCCCGGAGGCTACCAGCAACCTTATCCACATCTTCGTCTGGGCATGGGCCATCGAGTGGGTCTTCTTCGCCGTGGAGATCCTCTCGATCCTCGTCTATGCATACACCTGGGACACCCTCCCCAGGATGTCCCACCGGCTCGTGGGCTGGGTCTACTTCATCGCGGCATACCTCAGCCTGGTGGTCATCGACGGCATCCTCTCCTTCCAGCTTACCCCCGGCAACTGGCTCCATACCCACACGGTTTGGAGCGGGTTCTTCAACCCCGGTTACTTGCCTTCGCTCCTGGTGCGTACGCTCATCTGCGTCATGCTGGGCGGGCTCTTCGCCCTCCTTTCCCTCTCATTCAGCAAGGACAAGACCCTCAAGGCGGAATTGGGACGCTATGCCGCCTACTGGGTGTGCCTGCCGGCCCTTGGGCTCCCGCCCGCGGTCTACTGGCTCCTCCATACCATCCCGGAGGTCCACAAGATCCTCCTTCGGACCAATCCCATCATCCAGCACTTCACCTGGCTCCTCTTCCTGGCCAGCGGGCTTCTGGTCGTTCTCACCTTCCTCCTAGTGTGGCTGCGCCCCCGGTCCCTGAGCCCGTTCGTGGTGGCGCCCCTGATGGTTCTGGCCCTGGCATCCCTGGCGGCGACGGAGTGGGTGAGGGAGGACCTGCGCGAGCCCTACCTCATCAGTGGCTACGTCTACATCAACCAGATACCCGTGAGGCAGATGGATTCGGTGAAAGAAAAGGGGCTCCTGGCCTCCTCGCGCTGGGTCTCCGCGCAGACCATCACGCCAGAGAACGAGGTGAAGCTCGGGGGCGAGATCTTCAGGATCGCGTGCTCCAACTGCCACCTGCCCCGCCGGGGATTCAATTCGCTCGGACCACGCCTCACGGGGCTGGACCAGCCATTCGTTGCGGCCCTCGTTTCCAAGACCGACCTCATGCGCGCGGGGATGCCCCCGTTTCCTGGGAGGCAAGAGGAGGCTAAGGCGCTGGCGCGCTACCTCCTCGATAACGCTCCCAAAGAGCCCGTCTCCAACGACGGAAAGGCCGTCTGGAGGCGGAGGTGCGCCCCATGCCACTCCGTCACCGGGCCCTTCAGGCCAGTTGCCAAGGCCCTCGGGGGACAAAACGCCGAGGATATCGCCGGCATCATCGGATCGCTGGAGGTGATGAGCGACAAGATGCCCACCTGGACGGGGAACGACATCGAGAAGAAGGCCCTGGCCCAATATCTGGCCGAAGCGTGCAAGCCCGCGTCCCTTGGGGGTGCCAGGTGATCCCCTCCATTCCGCCCCTTGACCCCATTCCCATCCCGGCGCCCCTGTGGCTTCTCAAGGGTCTCCTCTGGATGACCTTCTCCATCCACCTCGTCTTTATGAACCTGACGCTGGGCGGGGCCCTCCTGGCGGCGGTGCATGCCCTAAGGGGGAAGGACCGGGACCGGGGCGTCTCCAGGTCCCTGGCCAGGATGCTGCCCTACACCATGGCCTTCACGATCACCTTCGGCGTGGTGCCCCTCCTCTTTGTACAGGTGCTCTACGGGCCCCTCTTCTACTCCGCCACCATTCTCTTGGCGACGCCCTTCCTGGCCATCATCGGGGTCCTCGTGGCGGCCTACTACGGCATGTACCTCCTCGCGCGGAAGTGGACCTCCTACGGGGTTTGGCAGGGCATCCTGGCCGCGATGGTCTTCCTCCTCCTGGGCTATGTGGGCTTCGTGAACGTGAACGTGTTCACCCTGATGCTTTCTCCGGACAGGTTTCACGACGCTTACCTGGCCAGTCCCGGTGGGCTCCAGCTCAACTTCGCCGAGCCCACCCTCCTCCCCCGCTTCCTCCACATGCTCTTCGCCGCCGTGGCCGTGGCTGGGCTTGGCGTGGCCTATTTCGGGACGCGCCGGCTCAAGCTCGAACCCGAGGCGGGGCGATGGCAGGTCAAGAACGGGGCGACGTGGTTCGCCGCCGCCACGATTCTCAACCTCGGCATCGGAGGGTGGTGGCTCATGGCCATCCCCCAGGAGGGGCTCCTCCTTTTCATGGGCGGCAGCACCCTGGCGACGGGGGCCTTCGTCGTGGGCCTCCTCTGCGGGGTGTCGGCCCTCGTCCTCGCCCTGGTGGGGATCAATTCCGTCAAGCCCCTGCCCCTCCTCATGGGCAGCATCCACGCCCTGACGCTCACCATCGTGTGCATGGTGATCATGCGGGACATGCTCAGGGACGCCCTCCTCAAGCCAGCGTTCGACGTCCACGCCCAGCCCACGGCGCCCCAGTGGGTCGCCATCGCCCTTTTCCTCACCCTGTTCGTGGTGGGCATAGCCGCCAGCGTCTGGCTCCTCCGGTTGGCCCGAAAAGCGGCCAAGGAGAAAGCCTCAAGGGGGGAGGAAGTCAACAGGGGTCCCGGCCTCACCGATTCGGGGCTCCACATATTCAGCGCGGAAGACTCCCAGGCCATGAGGGGCGGCAGTTCGGGGGATCTTTTCCCGCGCAATCCGACTTAAAACCAGACGCAATTAGCGGCGGGGCCACGTATGCCGTGCCTCATCAGGGGGGAACCATGACCGTTTCCATATTTGATCGGATTAAACGGGAAAAATTCGAATTTGTGGACCTCATGTACGCCGATCTTCTCGGAGGGTGGCACCACGTCACCGTGCCCTCGGGACGATTCACAAAGTCCATGTGCGAGAGGGGAGTCGGGGTGGACGGTTCCTCGGTGACGGGATTCAGGAAGGTCAAGGCCGGAGACATGGTCCTCGTCCCCGACCTGAGCGCTTCCTTCGCGCACCCATTCACCGATCGCGCCACCCTGTGCGTCTTGGGAGACATGGTGGACGTGGGGGCCAAGGAGGGGTTCTCCCGGGACGCCCGGTTCGTGGCGCGCAAGGCCGAGGCGGCGCTGGGGCACATGAGGCGCGGAGAGAAGAGCCTGTGGTTGCCCGAGCTGGAGTTCTATCTCTTCGACAGCGTGGAGGTATTCGGGCGGCCCGGCCACAGCGGTTACCACATCCTCTCCCGCGAGGCCGGGGCATCGGACGGAAAGCCCCGCGTTCCGGAGAACGAGCCCAGGCGCCGGGGCTACCATGCGGCCAGCCCAGAGGACCGTTTCGAGAACCTCCGCAACACCATGTGCGCGGCCCTTGGCGAACTGGGCATACCGGTGAAGTACCACCACCACGAGGTGGGCCCCGCGGGGCAAGTGGAGATCGAGCTCAACTTCATGCCCATGGTGAAGGCGGGTGACAGCGTCGCCCTCGCCAAATGGGTCATCCGAAACCTCGCCGACCGCCACGGGCTCGTGGCCACGTTTATGCCCAAGCCGCTGTATGGCGAAGCGGGTTCGGGCCTCCACTTCCACCAATACCTGGCCAAGGGACGCCTCTCCTCCTTCTACGACACCACCGGCAAGGGCCCCCTGTCCAAGACGGGCCTCTATTACGTGGGAGGCCTCCTTGCCCACGGCAAGGCC
>JAKAJA010000004.1 GCA_021814085.1 Acidobacteriota bacterium
CACCAGCGGGCTTCCCCGACGGGAATCCCGGCGACGAGGCAGAACCAAAGGGCGGAGAGGGGGCTTCCCACGACCACGAAGCCGAGCCAGCCGGCCCAGGTCTTGTCCGGGTTCCAGTGGATGCGGGGACCCTTGAGCGCCATTCCGAAGAGGGTCGCCGCCGCGTCACCGAAGGCGAGCACGGCCCAGGCCGCCGCCGCGACGGCCATAGTATGCCGCCACGTTCCGGCGCCCCTGGCCACGAGGAGAGCGCTCCCGGGGTTCCAGCACAGGACGATGACCACGAGGACGATCGCCGGGTAGCCGATCATCCCAGAGTACCCCCGCGCCTTCTCCTTGGGACGCTCCAGCTTCCTCATGCCGTAGTGGGGGAAGATCCATAGGTTGTGGGCCAGGGCGGCGAGGGCGCAGAGGGCGGCCTGCCAGGGGGAGAGCCAGCGCAGGCACAAGCCGAAGAGGCCCATGGCCATGTGGAGGATCTTTCGCAGGATCTCCCTTCGGACCTCCGCCCTCATTCCCCCTCCCCCTCCGTTCGCCTACTCCCCCACCAAATTGTTCTTTCTAGATCATGGCGCGTAATTTCCCGTGCCGCCGTTGAGATCCACGACGGTCCCCGCGCCCTTGAGGCTCACGAGAAACCGGTAGGTCGTGTCCTGGTATAGGCCCTGGGTGCGCTTGCCCACGTCGAACCCGATGGCGAAACAGGAGCCGTGCCACCAGAAGACGAGCCGGAGGTCTCGCCACTCGTTGTTCATGAGGTCCCGCGCCACGAAGGGGTTTATTGTCACCTTCCCGTCCCCGAGGGAAATGCCCGCCGCCAGGCGGACCTCCTTGGCGGGGAGCGCGGTGGTGTAGTTGCTGTACTGGCTCACCCCGAGGTTTCCGCTCCTGAGGTAGGCGAAGCGAATGTAGTCCGCGTCGTCCTTCTCCTTGGGCCTGTAGGTGACGGCGAGGGACTGGCCGTCCATGACGTGGGACAGGATGTTGTAGCGCAGGCGCAGGTCGGCGCTCCATCGTCCCTCGGGCCACGCGTGAAGCAGGAGGGTCACGGGCGAGTTCTGGCTCGTGTTGAGCCGGTCCACCGACATGGGCAGGCCGAAGCTGTGTGCCTGGTAAAGGTCCGCGTCGAAGAGGAGGTCCCCCGCCTTGGTGTAGACCCTATTCCGTATCCCGAGCCGCACCTCGTTCTGGTCCAGCGGGACCGCGTCCACCTCGTCGTATACGGGGATCCTCACGGCCTGGGCGTCCCGCGAGATGTAGGAATAGGCCAGGTAAGGTTCGATCACGTGCTTGACGCCGGTCTTGAATTTTCTGTAGAGCCTGGGGCCCGAGACGTCGAGAGAGGCCAGGCCGTAGGTGCGCCAGAGCTGGCCCGCGTCGTACTTCTTGGTGAGTGGGTCCTTGCTCTGGCCGTAGCCCGTGGCCCTCGCCTCCAGGCGCGGGGTGATGTCGAGCCAGAAGGTGGGGTGGAAGGAGTACTGGGCGAAGGGGTGGATGTCCACGCGCCCGTAGGAAATGGAATTCATGACGGGGACGGGCAGGACGTATTCGCCCCACTCCTTATGGAGATACGCGAGGGAGGTCTCGAACCCGCCGTAGAGGTCCCCGATGAGGGGCTGCAGGCTCGACCTGAACTGGATCTCCGGGGTGGCGGATTGGATGATGTCCCGCCCGAGGGTGAAGTACTCCCTCCGGCGTTCCGCGAAAACGTTGAGGGAGTAGGGCCCCCACATGCGACTGAGGAAGAGGCGCGAGTCGGTCCCCGAAATGGTGGCTTTGTAGTAGTCCCGCTGGTAGTCCCGCGGGAAATCGATGTCCGACAGGAGGTTGATATCCGCCACGAAGGACCAGCCGTGGTCGAAGTTCTGGAGGTGGGTCCAGGTGAAATCCCATCGCTTGCGGTCGTCGGACCTCTGCTTGATATAGTACCCGTGGAACCACCCGTAGGACCTGTCCGAGAGCGCGTACCGGAGCTCCTCGCCGAGGCCCCACCCCTCGTCGGCGTAGTAGTCGGCGTACACCGTGTCGTCCCACCAGTCGGAGGGCGCGATGAAGAAAGCGGTTGCCACGGTGAAGCCCTTGGAGGTGGAGGAGCCGATCTGGGGGATGAGGAACCCCGTGCTCCGGTCAGGCTTGATGGGCCAGATGAAATAGGGGCTGTAGAGGATGGGGACATTTCTCACGGCGAACCGGGGGTTGGTGAGAAAGGCGTAGTTGTCCACGTGGAAGCGGCCCTTGCTCACACGCATGCTCCATGGTGGGACCGCGGCGGCACAAGCCGTAAAGGTTCCCTCGTCAACCTCGTACCAGTCGGGGCCGGTCTTCTTAATGGTCGAACCGAACACCGTGAAGTCGCCGTCCTGCTGGACGCCGTAGGCGTCGCGCATGTCGCCCGTCCCGGCGTTGATGTCGTAGTGAAGCTCGGAGCCCGAGACCGTGAAGTCGTTCCAGTCCACGGAGACCTGGCCCGTGGCCCAGAGGGTTCCCTTCTCGCTGTCGTAGGTCACCGAGTCGGCGGTGAGGAGCATGCCCCGCGACTCGAAGCGGACGTTGCCCTCGGCCACGTAGATGCCCGGAGAGAGGGTGGTCATCTTGTCGAAGGTCATGTGGTACTTGGGAGGGCCGGCCTCCTTGGGAGCCTGCGCCCGGCTTGCCTTCTTGCCCTTGGCGGTCTTCCCCTTGCCGGACTTGCCTTCCCCACCCAGGCCCGCTTTCGGTGCGGCCTGGGGCACCTTGGGATGCCACGGGATTTCCGTGTACTGCGCCGAGACGGCGCAGCCGAACAGAAGGGCCACCAGGGCCGCCAGGACCTTCACGCAACCCCCTTGAAAATCCTCGCGCCCGCGTAGGAGACCACCTCGGCCACATCGCCCGTCACCATGCCCGAGTGCGTGTAGTCGACCAGTTCGGCCCGGTCGGCTCCCAGATCGCGGCAAGCGTACAGGGCCGCCACGGCCGGTGCGTACCCGCACATGGAGATGCGCCGCTCCCGAACAACCCGGTGGAGGGCCGCGGGATCGAGGCGGATCACGGCGTCGAGGGCTGCCGAATCCTTGTCTCGGTTGGTCTTGACGTCTTCGTAGTGGTTCATGTCGCTGGACACGACCATGGCCACGGGGCGGCCCGCCCCGGCCACGACCTCGGCCATGGCCTTCCCGAGGGATTCCAGGTCGGACAGGGCATGGGTGCCCACGACTATGGGCACGAAGGTGAAGTCCCCGAGCATGACCTGGAGAAAGGGCAGCTGCACTTCCACGGCGTGCTCCCGCTCGTGGGCCAGGGCATCGTCCCGCAACGCGGGGCACGCGGCTCCGAGGGCCCGCGCTAACGCTTCGTCCACGTCCACGTCCCCGAGGGGTGTCCGCCACCGGCCGCCCCATGCGAAGGCCAGCGGCGCTCCGAGCCCGGTGTGGTTAGGGCAGAGGATGACGAGGGTCTTGGGGAGATTCACGGAGGCGTAGGTCTTGCCCGCCGTGGAGCCGCTGTAGATGTACCCCGCGTGGGGTACGATGATGGCCAGGGGCGTGACGGGCTCCGCCATGCGGACGAGGAAGCGCTCCACCGCCGTCCTCAGCTGATCGGGATGGCCGGGGTAAAAGGCCCCTGCCACGGCAGGCATCCTGACCCCCTCCAGACCCTGAGACATGGAAACACCTCCCCCCGGGACCAGAGGGGCCCGAGGATTCCAACATACCACCCCCGGCCCTCCGCCTCAACGGAGCCGGTCCTTTCGGGGGCGCGGGAACGACCTCTTTATTCGAAAGGCTCGAAACCGGGAACTTCTTTGACCAGGAGGGTGGCCTTGCGGGGAAAGGCCTGCACCTGGAGGCGGAGGTGGTCGCCCGCTTTGGGCGATACGGTCCAGTCCTTGATGAGGACGATGGACCCGGAGCGGGCGGCCTTCACGGCGAACCGCAGGGTGTGCGTCCCAGCGGTCAGCTCCAGGCTCTCCCGGACCCTGAAGCCCTGCTTCTCCGGGTTGCGCTTGTTGACGGCCCCGTGGATCTCTTTCTCCACTCTAGGCTCTCCATCCACGAAAATGCCGAATCCTCCCGCCATGATGGGGCCCGCGAGCTCGACGGAGACCTGGGCCATCCCCACGACCGCCCTCCCCTCTGGCTGAGCCCTGCCCGAGCCGGAGGGCGGACGGAAGGAGTCCGCGTCCGGCTGTTTCCGATTGGCCGTCGCCTGGCCACCTGCACCGGAAGCGGCATGTGGGAGTTCTGACGTCCTGGGTCGGCCGTCCTGGCTCCCTGCTTCCAACCCCGCAGGGGCCACCGTCGGGCCGGGCGGCACCTTGTGACCCTCCCCCTTTTCCTTTTCCAGCCTGGCTTCTGTCTTGCCGGGCTTAACCTTCGCCTTGCCCGCGAGGCGCATGACCAGGCCACCGGCGACCACGAGGAGGAGGAAAATGAATACGCCGTAGATCAAAGTGTTGGCCACCACATGCGTCTTCTTCGGGGGAGAGGAAGGTGACACCACTCTGCGCGGAGTCGCTATCACCGTTGGATCGAACTTGGCGGCAGGGGGCGCCCCCTCGGAGAGGCCGCCGGCGGCCCTGTTCGGCATCGTTCCCCAGTCCGCAGTGGCATCGGCGGGAAGGGTGGCTTCACCGGCCATGGCGCCCGTGACCGAGTCGATGGCCAGGACAAGGGATTCGCCATCCGCGTAGCGTTCCTCCCGCCGCTTGGCCAGAAGTCGCGCGAGGAGGGCGGCGAGCCGGGGGTGCAGACCAAGCTGGTCAATGTCGGGCTGGGGCGAAGAGTGGACGATGTGGTAGCAGATGGTAGACACCGTATCGCCTTTGAAGGGCCTATCCCCGCTGAGGATCTGGAAGAGGACGACGCCCAGGGAGAAGAGGTCGCTCCGACCGTCCAGGGGCTGGCCGGTGACCTGCTCGGGGCTCATGAAGTGGGGCGTGCCCAGGATCTCCCCCGTTCGGGTCATGTCGCTCGCCTCGAGGTGGGCCACGCCGAAATCGGTGACCACGGCCCGCCCCTTGGCGTCCACGAGGATGTTGTCGGGCTTAACGTCCCGGTGCACCACCCCCTGTTCGTGGGCGTAGGCGAGGCCCCGGGCGATCTGACGAGTGAGGGCGAGAGCTTCCCCGGGCGGAAGGGATCCCCTTGTCTTGAGGAGCTGCCCCAGGCTCACCCCTTCCACGAACTCCATGGCCATGAACGGGGAACCCTCCTCCTCCCCCATGTCGTAGATGGTCACGACGTTGGGGTGCTGGAGCTTCCCCGCGGCCTTGGCTTCCCGAAAGAACCTCCGGGTGAACTCCGCTCGGCCCTCGGGCGAGAGCCCTGGAGAGAGGGCGATCTGCTTGATCGCCACGACGCGGTCGATGACGGGATCCCGGGCCTTGTAGACGATGCCCATGGCACCTCGGCCAACCGTCGCGAGGATTTCATATCGGCCGATTCTCTCCGGTCCGTCGCCCATGGTGCGAGGATAGTCCTTCGGGATATCCGCGTCAAAGGAGTCAGGACAAACGGCCAGCGAAGGAACTCCCCACGGCTGCAGAGCCTGATACCAACTTGCCGTCCGTCGTTTACGTCTCGAAGGCGAGGATACATATCCTCGCCGCGGCCGGGATGTGTATCCCGGCCCGCAGGAAAGAGTGATTGCTCTAGCATGGAAGGCAAGTTGGTATGAGACACCGACGCGAGGGCACTCGTCCTTTGGCCCTCTCCTCGCCGCGACTGCATCCCCGCGCTTGAACTCCCGCCCCGCGGGTGCTAGAAAGAGCGTCTGCGCGACCGGTATCAGACATTGGAGGCCAAATGAACGCTCTCCCCATCATGCTCGGCGCCCTCTGCGTCTACGCCCTCGGCTACCGCTACTACAGCGCGTTCATCGCGGCAAAGGTCCTGGCCTTGGACGATTCCCGTGTCACGCCGTCGCACCGGTTCAAGGACGGGCACAATTTCGTCCCCATGAACAAGTGGGTCCTCTTCGGGCACCACTTCGCGGCCATAGCGGGCGCAGGTCCCCTCGTGGGGCCCGTTCTCGCCGCGCAGTTCGGATACGCTCCCGGGCTCCTCTGGCTTTTGGCCGGCTCCGTCCTCGCGGGATGCGTGCACGATTTCACGGTCCTTGTGGCTTCCGTCCGGCACAACGGACGGTCCCTCGCCGAGATAGCCCGCATGGAAATCGGCCCCGTGGCGGGCTTCACGGCGGGCGTCGCCATCCTCTTCATCATCGTCATCGCCCTGGCCGGCCTCGGTCTCGTGGTCGTGAACGCCCTCGCCGACAGCCCCTGGGGGACCTTCACCATCGCCATGACCATCCCCATCGCCATCGCCATGGGACTCTACATGTTCAAGCTCAAGCCGGGCTCCATCTCGGGCCCGAGCGCCGCTGGCGTGGCCGCCCTCATCGCCTGCGTCGTGGGCGGACGCTGGGTCGCGGTCTCCGTCATGGCGCCCTACTTCACCTTCAACCAGCACCAGCTCACGATCCTAATGGCCATCTACGGGTTCGCCGCATCGGTCCTCCCCGTCTGGCTCCTCCTGGCGCCCAGGGACTACCTCTCCAGCTACATGAAGATCGGGACCATCGCCGCCCTCGTCCTGGGGGTCCTCATCGTCCACCCGGACCTCAAGTTCGAGGCATTCACCAAGTACATCCACGGCGGGGGGCCCATCTTCCCCGGGCCCGTCTTCCCCTTCGTCTTCATCATCATCATGTGCGGGGCCATCTCCGGGTTCCACGCCCTCGTCTCCTCGGGGACGACCCCAAAAATGCTGGACAAGGAGAAACAGGCACGGTTCATCGGGTACGGCGCGATGGCCATGGAGAGCCTCGTTGGGATCGTTGCCCTCATCGCCGCCTGCTCCCTCCACCCCGCGGACTACTACGCCATAAACCTCAGCCCCGAGAAGTTCGCCGCCCTGGGCATGACCCCGGTGAACCTGGCGGAGCTGAGTTCGGAGGTGGGCGAGAACATCGCGGGACGCTCGGGCGGCGCCGTCTCCCTGGCCGTGGGCATGGCTCAGATCTTCTCGGGCATCCCCGGGATGAAAAGCCTCATGAGCTACTGGTACCACTTCGCCATCATGTTCGAGGCGCTATTCATCCTGACGACCATCGACGCCGGAACACGGGTGGGACGGTTTCTCCTGCAGGAGTTCCTGGGGAATTTCTACAAGCCCTTCTCCAACCCCAGCTGGCTGCCGGGGGCGGTCTTCACCACGACGGCCATCGTGTTCGGATGGGCCTATTTCATCTACACGGGCTCCGTGTCCACCATCTGGCCCATGTTCGGCATCGCCAACCAGCTCCTGGCCATCGTGGCCTTGGCGGTGGTCACGACCTTCCTGGTAAACAGCGGCAAGGCCCGCTACGCATGGGTGACCCTTCTTCCCATGTGCTTCGTCGTGACCACCACCATGACCGCCGGCGCCCTGACCATCAGGAACACGTTCCTTCCCCTCGCCAGGACACCCGGCAAGGCTTTTCAGGGGTACCTCAACACCTCCCTCACGGTGATCATGATGGCCGCCGTCATCATCATCCTCGCCGACGCCGCCCGAAGGTGTTGGGCCACCCATCGCGGCAAGCCCCTCCCGCCGCAATCGGGCGGACGGCCCGAGGTGAGGGAGGGCGTCCCGCAAAGGTGTTGCTGAGTGAAATGTGTTCGAGAGCGATTCACGCGAGAAGGCCCGCGGAACGCGGGCCTTCTCGTGTCCGTACGCGAAGCGGGAACCGCCTACTTCTGCTCGAGGTACCCCTCCACGGCATAGATGATGCCGTGGTCGAAGAAGGCCGTCACCTGGCGGTAGAGGTTGATGGCCTGGTACATGTTCACCGTGGAGTCGAAGCCCCCCTGCTCCATCACGTGCTGCCAGAGGACCGACCTGGCGAGCTGGATGGCCCGGATCTGTTCCGTGAGAGGTACGTTCTCCCGCCGCCTCAACCGGCCGAGTTCGCGGAAGTGTTCCTTCATCATAGGGTGGGTGGGCTGGTCCAGGTAGGTGCCGATGGCCTCGTAGGCCTGTCGGATGTGTTCGCGAAGCACGTCCTCCGGGATGCGGAGGTAATCCACCATGAGCTCTTCGTGGCGCAACCGTTCGACCCACCGGTCCGCCAGCTTGTCTGCCCCGCCTTCGATAAGGCGGATAAGGTTGTTCATGTCCATGGTTGCCTCCTCTTCCCCACCACGCCTCGTTCCTAGGGTTTCCTCGCCTTGAGCATGTGGACGATATCAAGGTTATCTGGGAACTCGCCCGTCTTCTTCTTCGAGTACAGCAGCACGCCGTCCGCGGCCACCTCGAAAACGCCTCCCGAAGACCGGATGAGCTCCACCCCGGCCCCCGTCTCAGTCCTGATCACGTCCGCCAGACCGGCGGCTCTGGGCTCGTAGTCTCATACGCCGCAGTATTCGATAGTCACGCGCATTCGTTCCTCCAAAGAAGTCCTCCGCAGGCCCGGGAGCTGGGAGCGGGGAGCCGGAAGCAGAGAACCCCTAAACGTCCTCAGGCCCCATTGTTGTTCCTGTCCCCGATTCCTGCTCCCCGCTCCCTGCTCCCGATCTATCACATCAAATGACGCTCGCGAGCTTCCTTCTCGAGCATCTCTCGGAAATCGGGGTGGGCGATTCGGATGAGGTCCCTCGCGCGCTCCTGGAGGTTCTTGCCCCAGAGGTTCACGGCGCCGAACTCGGTAACCACGTAGTGGACGTCCGCGCGTGTGGTCACCACGCCCGACCCCAGCTTCAGCTTGGGCACGATCCTCGAAAGCGTGCCCTTCTTGGCCGTGGACGGAAGGGCGATGATGGGCTTGCCGCCCTTGCTCGCCGCGGCGCCGCGGATGAAGTCGAGCTGGCCCCCGAATCCGCTGTAGATATAGGTTCCGATGGAGTCCGAGCAAACCTGCCCTGTGAGGTCCACCTCGAGAGCCGAATTGATGGCGATCATGTTGTCGTTCTGCGCGATGATGGCCGGGACATTCGTGTGGTCCACGGGGTGGAGCTCCAAGAGCGGGTTGTCGTTCACGAAGTCGTAGAGGGCCTGGGTGCCCAGGACGAAGGACGAGATCACCTTGCCCTGGTGGAGCGTCTTGCGCGTGCCCGTGATGATGCCCTGCTCCATGGCCCGCATGAGTCCGTCGGATATCATCTCCGTGTGGATCCCCAGGTCGCGCTTCCCCTCGAGGAGGGAGAGCACGGCGTCCGGGATGCCCCCGATGCCCATCTGCAGCGTGGCCCCGTCCGGAATCATGTCGGCGATGATGGCGCCGATCTTCTTTTCCACATCCGTCGCGGGCTTTCCGACGAGCTCCAGGAGCGGGATGCTCGCCTCTACGATCCGCTTCGCGCGGGATATGTGGAGGAAGCTGTCCCCGAGCAGGCGCGGCATCTTGTCGTTCACCAGAACGATGACCGTCTTGGCCACCTCCAGTGCGGCTTTGTTGACGACGACCTCCACGCCGAGGCTCATGAACCCGTGCTCGTCTGGCGGCGAGCACTGCACCATGGCCACGTCCACCCGGCACGTCCCGTTGCGGATGGCCTTGGGGATCATGTGGAGGTGGATGGGCACATAGGCGGAGCGGCCGTCGTTGACGGAGGGGCGGTCGGCCGGGCCCACGAAGAGGGAGTTGTGCCGGAAGCTGGCCTCCAAGCCGGGTTTCGAGAAGGGGTCGTCGCCGATGAAGAGGACGTGGGAGAGCGTCACGTCGCGCAGCTCCGGGGCCCGCTTGGCCAAGGCTTCCATCAGGAGGAACGGCGCCGCGGCGTTGCCGCTCATCCAGATGTAGTCCCCCGATTTGATATCCGTCACGGCCTCGTCGGCCGAGCAGAGTTTGGACTTGTAATCATCGATCCACGGCATGGCTCATCCCTCCCCCAGGAGCTTTATCAGGTCGGCGGGTTCCTTGGTGATGTGCGGGCTCACGAGGTGGCCTTCGTAGGCGTAACATCCCCTCTGGAGGCGTGGCCATGAACGCATGGTCTGCTTCAGGCCTTTGGACTGCATGCTCTTGAGAAAAGGAAGCAGGGCGTAAGTCATGGCGTGGCTGCTCGTTCGAGCCACGTAGGAGGGGCAGTTTGGAACGGCGAAGTGAAGAACCCCCTCGCGAACGAAGACGCCGCCCGTGGGCCCTTGGAGGCGAGTCGTTTCGACGCAGCCGCCCTGGTCGAAAGAAAAATCCAGGATGACGCTCCCAGGCCGCATTTTCTGAACCATGTCGACGGTAACCACGATGGGGGCCACTTCACCGGGAACCAGCACGGCGCCTACCAAGACCTCCGCGAAGGAGGTGAACTTCTCGAGGTTCTCCTTGGTGGCGTGGGCCGTCACCACCCGGCCGTTGAAGTGCCGGTCGATGGATTCTAGCCGGGTTTGGGAGATGTCCAGAACGTAGACGCTGCAGCCCATCCCCAGGAAAGCCCTGGCGGCGTGGTATCCCAGAACCCCGGCGCCCAGTATGACCACGTCCGCGGGGGGGATTCCCGGCGCGCCGCCCATGAGGATCCCGATGCCGCCGGAGGTGGTCTCCAGCAGCCGCCCAGCGATCTGGGTGGCCATCTTGCCAGCGATCTCGGACGAGACTTTAAGGATGGGCAGCGTGCCATCCCGCTCCTGGATGATCTCGTAGCCCAGGGCCGTGATCTTCTGCCCCGCGATGAGGGAGTAATACGACTCGCCCCGAACCGCCAGATGCCAGAAAGCCAGAACACCTGTACCTGGCTGCAGAAACTCGAGTTCCTGTACGCTTGGACGCCCGATCTTGACCACGACGTCTGCTCGCCCCAGGGCCTCCTCGTGAGTGTAGACGACTTTGGCGCCGGCCTTTCTGTAGGCTTCGTCCAGAAACCCGGCCGAGGCGCCCGCACCGCTCTCGACGATGACCTGAGCGCCTACCTCCACGAGCTCCCTGACTCCGGGTGGCGAGATGGCCACGCGCTTTTCATCACAGTTTGGTTGGCTTTCGCACTCCTTGGGAATGCCGAACCACATGGTTCCCCCCTTTCCGTTGGCCTGTTCTTCACCAGCACTTTTCTCCCCGGCCTACTCCGGCCGCCCGCGCGGAGGGCACGGAACCTGCTCATGCCTCAAGTTCCGTTCAGCTCCCCGCGCATCGTGGGAGGTTCCTCGACAAGTATATCAAAATGTAGGCTGTTTTCCCCCGGAATCGCCAGGGGAGCAGGATAGGGCGGGCCTTCTGGGGGATTCCGCGCTACGGCATGCCCAGGCGCTCTCGGAACATACGGCTCACGACCTCGGGGTTGGCACGGCCACCGCTCCGTTTCATCACCTGCCCTATGAGATAGCCGAGGGCCCTCGCCCGACCTGACCGCAGGTCCTCCACGGGACCCGGATTTGCCGCGAGGACCTCCTGGACGAAGGTCCCGAGGACTTCCACGTCGCTCACCTGGGCCAGCCCCATCTCGTCAAGGAGGACGCCGGGGGGGTTCCCTGTCTCAATCATCCTGGCGAAGACGTCCTTGGCGCCCGATGAGGAGACGGCGCCGGATCTGATGAGCGCGATGAGCTCCCCGAGGTGCCGCCCGCCGGCCTTCAGCTCACCGATGTCTCCCTCGCCGTCCTTGAGGACCCTGAAAACCTCTCCCGTGACCCAGTTGGCCGCCGCCTTGGGGTCGGCGCAGGTGGCCACGGCTTCCTCGAAATAGAGCGCCAATCCCAACCGGTCGATGAGGATATCGGCATCGTACTCGGAGAGCCCCCACCCATCCATGTAGCGGGCCTTTTTGGCCCCCGGAAGCTCGGGGAGGGCCGCCCTCGCCTCCGCGGCCATGTCCCCCGTCACGCGGAGGGGGGGAAGATCCGGTTCGGGGAAATAGCGATAGTCGTCCGCCCCTTCCTTGGCCCGCATGGACAGGGTCGCTCCTCTCGCGGCGTCGTACAGGCGCGTGTCGCCAACGACAGGCTGGCCCGCATCGAGAAGGTCCCGCTGGCGGCCGATCTCGAAGGACAACGCCCGCTCCACGTTCCTGAAAGAGTTGAGGTTCTTCACCTCCACCCGGGTCCCCATTGCCGCGGAGCCCGCGGCCCTGAGGGAAACGTTGACGTCGCATCGGAGCGCTCCCTCCTCCATCCGGCCCGAGGAGGCTCCCAGGTACGTCAATACCTGCTTCAGCCGGCGGAGGAACGCGTAGGCCTCTTCAGGAGATCTCAGTTCGGGGGCCGTCACGATCTCGATGAGCGGCACGCCGGCGCGGTTGAAATCGAGGTAGGCCTTGCGGTCCGAATCGGGGAACCCTTCGTGGAGGCTCTTGCCCGAGTCCTCCTCGATGTGGGCCCGGAGGATCCCCACTTCCAACGCGCGTCCGGCCGCCTCGATCCCGAGCCGGCCCTCTTCCGCCAGAGGCGCCTCGAACTGGGTAATCTGATAGCCCTTGGGGAGGTCGGGGTAGAAGTAGTTCTTCCTGGCGAAACGGCTCTCCGGCCGGACCCTGCAATTCAGGGCGTAGGCCACTTTGAGGGCTTGCCTGACGGCCTCGCCATTGACCACGGGGAGGGTGCCCGGATGGCCGAGGCAGACGGGGCAGGTCCTGGAGTTTGGAGGCGCACCGTAGGCCGCGTCGCAGGCGCAGAACATCTTGGTCCGCGTCAGGATCTGCGCGTGGATCTCCAAGCCAATGACCGCTTCCCAGTTCCCCATGGGTCCTCCTTGGGCCATTATACGACGCCCCGTGTTCCTGTCCTTCCGGACAGATTCGGGCCGCCTCCCCCACTTCCTCCATTTGCCCTTTCCGCCGATTGACCCCCCGCACCTCTTTTCCGTATAATGCAGGACTGGAGGCCCATCGTGACCCAAGGAACGCCCTTTCGGAGCCGCGCTGGAGCCGTCCGTGCCTGAGCCCGGCCGGGCCCTCATGCACGCTCGTTTCCGGGTCCCCTCCGATCTCAGGTACACCGACCTCTTCCACCTGGTTCTGAACCAGATGGCGCTCGAGGTCCAGATCCCCGAGGAACGGCTGGACTGGGTCACCCTCTCCCTGCGGGAGGCGCTCAACAATGCCGTGCTCCACGGAAACAAGAAGGATCCCTCCAAGTTCCTCGAAGTCGAGATGGAAGCCACGGAAGAGGAGTTCATCATACGGGTCTGGGACGAGGGGCCCGGGTTCAATCAGAAGGCCCTCGGTGACCCGCGGGACCCCGAAAACTTATTCCGGCCCAACGGCCGAGGCATCTTTCTCATCAGGCAGCTCATGGACCACGTCGAGTTCTTGCACGACGAGGCGGGGCATTTCGGACTGGAAATGAGGGTCACCCTCTCAAAACAGGATAATCAGGAGGCCATGCATGAATAACCGGATCTACGAAAAGGACGGGGTCACTGTGCTGGAGCTCAAGGGGACCATCACCCTTGGCAGCGGCGACGTGGGCATGAGGGACCACATCAAGGAGCTCTTGGGGCAGGGCAAGAAGCGCATCGTCATCGACCTCGGCGAGGTGTCCTTCATGGACTCGACCGGCCTCGGAGAACTCGTGGCGGCCTATACGTCGGCCCGCCATCAGCAGGCCAGCCTGAAGCTCGCCCAGCTCACGAAGAAGATCAAGGACCTCCTTGCCATCACCCAGCTCGCGGCGGTCTTCGAATCTTACGAGACGCTGGACGAGGCTATTGCTTCTTTCAAGTAGGCGTCTTACAATCCCGAGGCTGTCTGCGGCGAAGGACGAGCCGGCGCCGCGGCTGGGGAGGTTCTTTATATGATCAAGGCGGACATCGTACTGGAAGTGGCCAGGGTGGCAAACGTGCCGAAGCAGAAGGCACAGGAGTCCGTGGACATGGTGTTCAACGCCATCCGCGACGCGCTTGCCGAGGGACAGAAGGTGGAGTTCCGCGGGTTTGGCGTTTTCCGCGTGAAGGAGCGCAAGCGCGGCGTGGGGCGCAACCTCAAGACGGGCGAAGCGGTCCAAATCCCCCCTGGCAAGACCATTAAATTCAAGCCCTCCAGCCGCTTTTTCGATTAAGCCCCGAGCGTTGGACGGACAACCCCTGTCGCCCCGCGAGGGAGCCGAGCCCATCAGCCTTTGGCACGGCATCCTTGCGGGGCTCACGTTGTGTACGACCCTTCTGGCCGGGGCGAGCTTCGACGGCCGCTACTCCGACCTCGGGCCCGTCGATCTCACGGTCTTTGCCCTGGGCCACCCTTCGGTCTTTCTCGCCGGTCTCCCCTTCGCCCTGCCCCTCCTCTTTATCCTCCTCGTCCACGAGATGGGGCACTTCATTACGGCCAGGCGATACGGAATCCGGACCACGTGGCCCTACTTCATCCCTGGCCCGCCCGCCATCTCCCTCGGGACCTTCGGGGCCTTCATCCGGCTAAAGGGCGCCATCCCCGACCGGGGCATCCTCATGGAGGTGGGCGTAGGGGGCCCGCTATGGGGGTTTCTGGCGAGCGTTGCGGTGGCCTCGGTGGGCTTCATATCGGCCAGATTGGGCTACCACGCTCCGGCGGACCTGGGCCTCGATGTGAACCTTCCGCTCGCCTACCGGGGGCTGCAATCCATCCTCCTGGGCGATCAGCGAACGGTGCAGACCCTCTTTGAGAACCCCATCCTCCTGGCGGCGTGGCTCGGGTTTTTCGTCCAGGGCCTCAACCTGATCCCAGTGGGCCAACTGGACGGCGGGCACGTCCTCTACGGCTTCGCCCGGGGTGGCCACCGGTGGGTCAGCACGGGAATCGCCGCCGCCTTAGCCGCATATGCCCTCATTCAGCCCCAGTGGATCGTCTGGGCCGTACTGCTGTTCTTCGTGCTGGGGCTCCGCCATCCGCCCACACTCCGGGACGAACGCCCCTTATCCGGAGCCCAAGTGGCCCTCGGCCTCGCCGCCGTGGTCATCTTCGCCCTCTGTTTCCTGCCCGCCCCATTTGCCTGAAAAAAATAGGGGCGGGCCGAAGCCCGCCCCCGGTGTTCCAGTTCCGAGCCGCTAACGAACGAATGAGAAATTCGCCGACGTTATGTTGTTATCCGTGTTGGTCACCGTCACGTTGACCGGGACTCCCTTGGGCAGCATGGCCTTCAGTGCATCCCCGCCCTGGGCGTTGACCTGCGATCCGCTCTTGTAGATGGACTGGGGGACAAAGGCTCCGTTGATCTTGATGACGGCCCCGGCGTGGAAATTGATCCCCATGACTTTGAGGAAGAACGTCCCCGGAGGATCGGTGACCTTCTTAATCAACGTGATCACGGGCGGATCCACGTAAGTGAAGCCGCCGACGAGGATTGCCTTCTGGCCGTCGGGATTGGTCACCGCCACGTCCACCGCACCCGCTGCATGGGCTCCGGTGATCCCCGAGATGACATTGGGCACCGTTATGGTGAGGCCGGTGAGTGCCACGCCGCCGACGGTTACCGTGGCACCCGTCTGGAACCCGGTCCCCGCGAGGGTGACGCTCGTGCCCCCGGCGGCCGACCCCGCGGTCGGAGCGATACTCAGGAGGGTCGGGGCTGGAACATAGGTGAATTTGTCATTTACCGTGATGTCACTGCTACCTACCGACGTGGACACCACCACATCGACGACCCCTGTCCCCGGAGGGCTCGTGGCGGTGATCTTCGTGGCCGAAACCAGAATGGCCGTCGCGAGAGTCCCTCCAAAGTTCACCGTGATGGGGAGGGAGAAATTGGTCCCCGTGATCGTGACCGTGGTTCCGCCGGCGGCTGGACCGCTTGCGGGCGCGACACTCGTCACCGTGGGTTTGGGCGAGATATAGGTGAATCGGTCTCCCGCGGTCGCGGGGCTCGTGCCCCCGGCCGATGTCACCGTCACGTCCACGACGCCGGCCAGCCCGGGAGGACTGGTCACGCTCATGGCCGTGTCAGAGGTCAGCGTGAACTTCGTCGCGGGAACCTTGCCGAAGCTCACGGCCGTTACCCCGGTCAGGCCAATGCCGGTTATGCCAACGGTCGTCCCTCCGGCCGCGGGCCCGGAAGTGGGATCGATGGCGAGGACGACGGGCGTGGGTGCCACATAGGTGAATTGGTCGGCCGGAGAGGGCGTGCTGGTCGTCGTGCCTACTGTGGCCGTGATGTGAACCGTGCCGGCCGCTTGTGCAGGGCTCGTCGCCGTAAGAGACGTGCCGGCCGTATTGACCACCACGCCCGTCGCCGCCACCGTTCCAAAGGCAACCGTCGTTGCCGACTGAACGAAGTTGAGTCCCGTCACCGTCACCGTGGTCCCGCCGGAAGTGAGGCCGGCCACGGGGGTTATCGCCGTCACGGTTGGAGGAGTGGCCTCGACCACGTTTCCTGCGTCTCCTACGGCGACCGCCGTGGTGCCGTTCCATGCGATGCCGCGGAGCCACTGGGACGTCGGGCTCGTGTTAGGGTCCCAGGTCCGGCCGTCGGTGCTGGAGAGGATGGTTCCCTGCGCACCCACCGCCACAAACCGTGACCCGCACCATGCCACGCCGTACAGGTCTCCCGCCCGTGTCTGCACGCGCTCCCATGCGGTCCCATCCTCGCTCACGAGGATGGACCCCGCGGCTCCGACGGCCACGTAAAGGGGGCCGCCTTCGATGTTCCCTTTGCAGGCCGAGAACATGGGCGTTCCAAAGTTCCCCTCCAGAGCGGCCAGCACCTTGGCACCGCCCCATTCCGCCGCGCCTGCAACCGCCGGCCCATCCGCCTTCGCAGGCGCCCACGTGACGGCCTCTAGGCTTGTGAAGGTTGCGCCGGAGGCGGACGTCGCCACGAATAGGTTGCCGTCCCACCGCACCGACACAAGGTTCTCCGTCCCGAGGGTGTTCATCTTCCAGTTCCACCCGCCAGCCGGCTGTGAGGCCTGAAGGGGGAGAACCGCCAGTGCCGCGAAAAGGGCTACCAATTTGAAAATTGTCTTCATTTTGTTTTCTCGATTCATGCCGGATCCCCTTTCCATGCAAAATCAAAATTCCATACCGGAACTTCCAATTTTGTTTGATCTTAATCCCATTGGAAGCACCGAAGCAAGCTAATCCCTTCGGCAAGGCTCATGTCTCTTCGCATAACCTTCCTCTCCATAAGTTCGCGCCGCGCAAACGCGCGGACGCGCTTCCTTTCCCATGGACCCCCGTTGTATCCTCAGCTCTTGGAGGCGCCATGCGCTACCTGACCGCCGGAGAGTCCCACGGCCCGGCACTGACCGTCATCCTGGAAGGCTGCCCCGCGGGACTGCCCATCTCTCCCGATGACGTGAACCTCCAGTTGGCTAGGCGGCAGAAAGGATTCGGCAGGGGCGCCCGGCAGCGTATCGAGCGGGATCAGGTGGAGATCCTCTCCGGCGTTCGGCGCGGGGAGACCCTTGGCGGCCCCATCACCCTCCTTATCAGGAACCGCGACCATCAGGCCTGGAGTGAAACCATGGGCGTGGAGTCCAGGGAGGGCGGCCCCGACCGGGCCATCACCTTTCCCAGGCCAGGCCATGCGGACCTCCCGGGGGCCCTCAAGTACGCTCGCCGGGACGCCCGGGACATCCTGGAACGAGCCAGCGCGCGGGAGACGGCGGCCCGCGTGGCGGCTGGCGCCGTGGCGCGCAAACTCCTGGAGGCCGCGGGCATCCGCCTCGCGTCCTGCGTCCTGGCCATCGGTCCCGTGAAGGTGGAACGGAAAGCCACCTGGGAAGACTGCCAGGGCCTGGACGGCGATATGCCCATCCCCGACGAGGAGGCACGCGAGCGGGCCATGATGGCCATACAGGGGGCGAGGGATGCGGGTGATACCCTGGGAGGCGTCATACTCGTCATCGCCTCGGGCATCCCTCCGGGGTTGGGCTCCCACGTCCAGTGGGACCGGCGCCTGGACGCCCGCCTCGCCGCCCAGTTCATGTCCATCCCTTCGGCCAAGGCCGTGGAGATAGGGGACGGCGTCGCGGTCAGCGCCGGTTCCGGGTCGGCGGCCCACGATGCGATCCTTCACACGCCCGGACGCGGGTTCCACCACCCCACCAACCGCGCCGGCGGGATAGAGGGCGGCATGACCAACGGCGAGGAAGTTCGGGTCTCCACCTATCTCAAACCCATTTCAACCCTCATGCGGCCCTTGCAGTCCGCGGACCTCCTGACCAAGGCTTCGGGAAAGGCCCAGATCGAGCGCTCCGATGTGTGCGCCGTTCCGGCCGCCGCGGTCATCGGAGAGGCTGTCATGGCACTCTGCCTGGCGGACGCGTTCCAGGAGAAGTTCGGAGGGGACAGCCTCCGGGAGCTCCTGCGGAACGCGGAGGCCTACCGCCAACAGGTCATGGAGTACTGATATGGCACATTTCAAACCCGCCGTTCCCATCGAGAGCCAGCTCTCCGCCTACAAGCGCGAAGTGGTCTGGGCGTCCGTCCTCTTCGCCTTCATCTTCCTTTCCGTCCTTGGGCTCGGCTCCACCATCATCATCACGGACCTGAGCAACAAGGAAGTTTTCAAGATGCTCGGCGGGTACAGCAAGGAGCTCGAGGAGTCCCTCGCCAAGGTGCCCATGACACGAACCCTCACGGGCTTCCAGCAGCAGAAGATCATCAGCACCCGCCTGAACGAGTTCCTCACGGAGAAGAAGCTGTTCGACTCCGTGGAGCTCTATGACGAGAAGGGCAACCTCGTACATCATGAGGACCGGCTCAGAGAGGGTTACCTCGTCCCGGGAAGCGACCCCAGCGGCCTCCGGAAGGGCCAGCAGGAGATCGTGACCACCCCCCGTATCCCCATCGCCGTGCCCGTCCCCATCGAGGCGGGCAAGCTGGGCACCGCCATCCTCTCCGTGAGCGAGGACGTCCTGGCGAGGCAGGCCACGGCGTTCCGCAACGAGATGGTAACCAAGCTCCTCATCCTCATGGGCCTCATCTTCCTCCTGCTCGGCGTCGCCTTCACCTACGTCCTGCGCCTCCTCAGGCTCACTCGCAGGATCGAGGCAGAGGCGCAGGACCAGCAGCGCCTCTCCTACATCGGCCTCCTCAGCTCGGGCATAGCCCACGAGGTGAAGAACCCCCTCAACTCCATCCAGATGAACCTCCAGCTCCTGGAGGAGGAGGCCGCTTCCGGCACCACGCCTGAGAAGCTTCACGGCTGGATCGAGCCCATCCAGCGCGAGATCCGCCGCCTGGAGCGCCTCGTCAACGATTTCCTCCTCTTCTCCCGTCCCATCACCATCGCCCCCCAGCCCGTCAAGGTCGGGGTCGTCCTGGAGTCCATCGCCGAGCTCGTGGCGGAGGAAGCCCGCCAGCATGGGGTTCAAATCCGAGTTGAGGTGCCCGAGGACCTGCCCCTTCTCGTCACCGACGAGAGCCTCTTGCGCACGGCCCTGCTGAACCTCGTGTTCAACGCCGTGCAGGCCCTCGCGGGCGGCGGGAACGTCATCCTTCGCGCCTCCGTCGAAGGGAAGGTCATTCGCCTGGACGTGGAGGACGACGGCCCCGGGGTGCCGCAGGAGAAGAGGGAGAACGTCTTCCAGATCTTCTACACGACCAAGGTCGGAGGCACGGGCTTGGGCTTGCCCATTGCCCGCCGGATCGTCGAGACCCTTGATGGCGAGCTGGTCCTCTGCGATACACCCGAGCGCGGGGCATGTTTCTCCGCCCGGCTTCCGTGGACCGAGAACGTCTGAGCCATGGACCGCGCCAGCGCAGTGAAGCGGATCCGTGAACTGACGGAGGAGATCCTCAGGCACCGCCGGCTCTATTACGAGCAGAGCGCCCCGGAAATATCCGACGCGGAATACGATGCCCTCGAAAAAGAACTTGGTGAGTTGGAGTCGCGCTTCCCCGACCTGGCCCTCCCCTCTTCTCCCACGAAGACCGTGGGCGGCGGGCTGTCGGAGGCTTTCTCCCCCGTTCCCCACCCCGCCCCCCTCCTGAGCCTG
>JAKAJA010000241.1 GCA_021814085.1 Acidobacteriota bacterium
ATAGCGGCATTCATGGGAGGGCGCCATGGCCAACTGCCTCTTCTGCAAGATCGCCTCGGGAGAGATCCCCAGCAAGCAGGTTTACTCCGACGACCGGTTTTACGTCTTCGAGGACATCAATCCCCAGGCGCCCACACACGTCCTGGTCATCCCGAGGAGGCACATCGCCACCCTGAACGACCTAACCCCGGAGGACGGCCCTCTCATGGGCGACCTGATCCTTCTGGCTTCTCGAATCGCCAAAGAGCGCGGCCTCGGGGAACGTGGCTACAGGCTGAACGTGAACTGCATGGAAGGCGCGGGGCAAACGGTCTTCCACCTCCACGCTCACCTGCTGGGTGGCCGGGCCTTTTCATGGCCGCCGGGATGAAAGGATCGAAGGAGAGAGTGAACGACGGGCGCGGGGTGACAAGGATAAGATAAAGGGCAATAAGAAGGAGCCTGATCGAATAACCGCCCTTTCGCCTGCACCCGAGGTTTTTTCAGGATATTCTTCCCGTCCACCCGCGGAGGTTCCCCAGCATGGCAACCCAACACGGTGTCCTCCAGGCGCTATGGGGCGAAGTGCGGCCAGCGGTAGAGGCCCGCGTCGGCACGGCGGTCCGGCCCTACGTCGCCCTGGTGAACCGGCACAAACCCGCGGAGGCCCTGGCCCTATTCCAGAAAACCCTCTCATCGCCCGCCACATCCCAACGCGAGGCCCTTCTCTCCTTGGCCCGTCGTGCTTTGTGCGGCGGCTTGGACACTACCGATGCGGACGCCGACACGCTGCGCGCCCTGATCTGGGAGCGAGTTATGGACCAGGGCACCCCGCGCTGGGCCAACTGCCGCCTCCTGCTGGACGAACCTTACGTGGACCGAGTGTGGCTAGTGCGGGGCGGCCGATGGGTGTTCTACCGGTGGACAGGCGAGGCCTTCGTTGGAACATCCCTGGCCGATGTCCGGACCGCCGCGGCAGGGGGTCGCGTCTCGGAAGGGGAAGCCATGCTCACGGTCTCCGTGTGCGGCCGCTCCTACATCAATCCAAAATTGTCGCCCTAAACTAAAACCCCTCCCCTCGCGCCCCGGCCTGCCCCCACGAAGGGCCCGCCGCATTTGCGTCTTACCCCTTGTCGTGCTAGGCTTTAGACTAATGCGGCCGGCCCCGCCAGAGGGAAATATGCGATCCCTCTCCGGCGTTCGGTTGATCTTAGTTGAGGAACGAAATGGCAGTTGCGTTGAAAGTGGAATCCTTCCAGGTGGGGCCCCTGGAGAACAATACGTACGTGGTCTTCGACCCCGAGACTCTCGAGGCGGTCGTGGTGGACCCCGGCATGGGAAGCGAGCCCGTGGCCGCCGCCATCAAGGGACGGAACCTGCGCGTGACGGCCATCCTCAATACCCACGCGCACTTCGATCACACCTACAAAAACGCCCATTTCGTCAAGGAGTTCGGATGCCCGCTCATGATCCACGAGGCGGAGCTGGAACTCCTGCGGGACATGTCCCGTCACGCGGGCCTCTTCGGATTCCCCCCCAGCTCCAGCCCGGACCCGGACGCCTTCCTGAGGGTGGGCGGCGAAGTCCGCGTGGGCGGAGGGAGCCTCAAGATCCTCCACACTCCCGGACACACCCCTGGGGGCGTCTGCTTCGCGGCCCCCGGATTCGTCATCAGCGGCGATACCCTATTCGCCCAGTCCATAGGCAGGACGGACCTACCCGGAGGGGACTACGACGCCTTGGTGCAGTCCATCAAGTCCTCCCTCTACGCCCTGCCCGAATCCACGGAGGTCTACCCGGGACACGGCCCCGCGACGTTGATCGGCTACGAGAAGCGCCACAACCCGTTCGTGAAAGGAGCCTCGGCCATTGTGCTCTGATGCCCGACGTGGGCAGAGCGGCCGCTCCCGGGAGGACCGCCGTGCCCCAGACGCCAGCTGAGACCATCCCGCTCCAGAGGGGGATCCTTTACGGGCCTGTCCTCTCCCGGCGATTGGGACGCTCGCTCGGGCTGAACATCCTCCCCGACGAGATCAAGGTCTGCTCCATGGACTGCCGCTACTGCCAGTATTCCTGGACGGGCATGCTCTCGACCCAGGCCGCCCTCTTCTCGGGCTTCCTCCCGGCTAAAGAACAGGTCCTCTCGGAACTCCGGGGGGAACTGGAACGTCTCAAGGGAGCAGGAACGCCGCCCGACACCCTCACCTTTTCGGGCAACGGAGAAGCGACTCTGCACCCCGATTTCCCAGCCATCGCCGCCGGAGTCGTATCCCTGAGGGACACGCACGCTTCCGGCTGCCGGACGGCCATCCTCTCCAACAGCACCACCGTCCACCTGCCCGAAATCCGCAGCGCCCTCGGCCTGCTGGACGACCCCATCCTCAAGCTCGACACGGCTAGGGAGGCGACCTTCAAGGCCCTCAACGGCCCTGCCAAAGAGGTCGACTTTGGCGCACTCCTCGGCGGGCTCAGGACCATGGGGGGGAACCTCATCCTCCAGGCCCTATTCGTGCGAGGGACGGTGGACAACAGCACCGACGAAGAGGTAGCGGACTGGGTCCGCCTCGTCAAAGACATCCACCCCCGGAGCATCCAGATTTACACGCTGGACCGCGGCCCGGCGGACAGGGGCCTGACCCCCGTCCCCGGAGACCGCCTCCGGGCCATCGCCTCCGCGCTCGGGCGCGAGGGGCTTGAAGCATATGCCTTTGTTTGAGTTATCCCATGGAGGGTTAGGCCCATGACGGCCTATTACTTGATTATTCTCGCGCTGCTCGCGGGGCTCGGCGGAGGGATCCTGGCCGGATGGATCCTCTGCAACCGCATGGGCGGCCAATCGGCGGCCAAGGCCCGGGAAGAGGTGGAACGCCTCCTCCGGGACGCCAAGGCCCAGACGGAGAACCTCCGCAAGCTCGAAATCGCCAGGGCCCGGGAGCAGTGGTCCCTCGAGCGCGAGGAGATGGAACAGGACTACCAGAAACGCCTCGAGTCCGTAAAGAACATCGAGCGGGCCATGAACCGGCGCGACGCCCAGCTCCAGCGCGTCGAGCGCGAACAGGACGCGGCGTCCGAGGCCCTGAAGGCGCGCGAAGAGGCCCTTCTGGGCGATTTCGATGCCCTCGAGGCCAAGCGCGACGGTTTCAAGGCCCTTGAGGAGGAGTACAACCTGCGCCTCGAGAAGGTGGCCGGGCTCACCGTGGAAGAGGCCAAGAAGCAGCTCGTGACCAACCTCAAGAGCGAGGCCGAGCACGAGGCCGCGAATCTCATCCGGCAGCTCAAGGAGGACGCCCAGCGCACCGCCGAGATGGAGGCCCAGAAGATCGTCACCCTAGCCATCGAGCGCGTCGCCACGGACCAGGTGGTGGAGCGGACCACGTCGGTCCTCAAGCTGCCCGACGAGGGAATCAAGGGGCGCCTCATCGGCCACGAGGGCCGCAACATCCGGTACTTCGAAGAGCTGACGGGCATGCAGCTCCTCATCAACAACGACGACCCCAACGCGGTAGTCATCTCCGGCTTCAACCCCGTGGCGCGCGAGATCGCCCGCCAGTCCCTGGAGAAGCTCATCCAAATTGGAAAGATCCACCCCCGCAAGATCCAGGAGGTCGTGGCCAAGGCCACGAAGAAGGTCCAGCGGGACATCCAGTCCGCCGGCGAGGAGGCCTTCCAGTTTCTCAAGCTGGACCCTCCGCACCCTGAGATCCTAAAGCTCGTGGGCAAGCTGCGCTACCGGACCTCCTACGGGCAGAACGTCCTGAACCATGCCAAGGAAGTTGCCGAGCTCTGCGGCAGCATGGCGGCCGAACTCGGCCTGGACGCAACCCTGGCAAGGCGCGCGGGCCTCCTGCACGACATAGGAAAGGCCATCGACTTCGAGAAGGAAGGCACCCATCCCGAGCTCGGCGGGGAGGCCGCCCGAAAGTACGGGGAGCACGAGGTCGTGGTGAACGCCATCGAGAGCCACCACGAGGACGTGGAGGTCATCCACCCCATCGCCATCCTCGTGGCCGTCTGCGACGCCATCTCCGGCGGGCGGCCCGGGGCCCGCCGCGCCTCACTCACGGACTACATCAAGCGCATCGAAACCCTGGAAGGCATCGTGAACTCCTTCGAGGGCGTCGAGCAGAGCTTCGCCATCCAGGCCGGCCGCGAGGTGCGCATCATCGTCAAGACGGACGCGGTACACGATGACCGCCTTCCCTTCCTCACCAACGAGATGACAAAGAAGATCCAGGACGAGATGGACTACCCGGGCCGCATCCGCCTCACCATGATCCGCGAGATGAAGGCCGTGGAGTA